>JAFWQF010000044.1 GCA_017509205.1 Clostridiales bacterium
GGAATTCGTCTTCACGATCGACGGAACGCGCTATCTTTGTTCTGTTTATGGCAGGAACGGCAATAAGATCAATGTCAATTCCTCCGCAGATCTTATCAAGCTTATCGAAAAAAGTTCCTTTATAAAGTAGTTCTTAATTTACCGGGTCCAGTATGGTCTCGTATGTATTCAGGAGATATTTGCCGGACTGGGTGACAGAGACATTTGCAATGCCTGTTTCACGCCTGTTGATCGTCTTATCTTTTTTGGCCTCGGCAGGAGATAAGGAATAGTATTTCTTTATGTCATTAAAACTCATCTTCTGGACGAGTTCGTGATCTATGCAGTAGATGGTGAAATACAGCGTCATGGTGCCGTCATCGTTATTCTCTGCGTAATCAACGACGGCAATGTCTTTGAAAACGGTGTCGTCATCCATTACAAGCCAGATCTTATTATCCTCATAGAACGGACCGTAAACCTTGTTCTTATTCGTTTTCGGCGGAGCGGACAGTTTCTTGCAGTCTTCTTTTTTCAGCCTGTAGTTAAAATAGCGTCCTGCAACTTCAGCTGCTTTATCGTAAGTGAACGTTACATAACGGCATCCGCCTTTATCCTTGCTTATGAGTCCCGAATTATCATTGAGATACATGTGCAGACATACAAAGCAGAGGATGTCTTCGACCTTGGCGTTCTGTACATCGAATTTGCCCGGGTTTTCATCATAGGTAAAGATGAACTTCGTGTAGAAATACTGCTCTGCAAAATTGGTTATGAACGTGTTTGCGTATTTTTGAGAGTCACCGCTGAAAGTGACCTTTCCGGTTAAGTCTAACGTAGTGTCGGTAACTTCAGATTCAGATGAACTTTCAGAAGTCTGTGATGTCTCAGAAGTCACACCGAAACCTATGGAGATCTTCTGGGGACCTTCTATTTCCGCTGCTTTGGGGGTGCAGGCAGAAAAAGCCGGCAGGAGGATTCCTGCTGCCAGAATCAGTGCCGTCATCTTAATTCTTTTCATATTACTTCCCCTGTTTCATCCGCCGGGCTATGACCGCGGATGGCTTATTATAACCCGTCAGGTTCCCTCTGTGATCATTTACCGCACAACTCTTACAACTGTGCCTCAATTACTGCCTTTCCAGTCAGTGTTATAATGCACTACGGCAAAACCATTGAAGATACCGGAAAGTAAACCATGAGATTTAAGAAAGACGTACCATCATTCATCAAGGTCATCGTGATCGGCATTTTGGCAGGAAGCCTTTGTGCCACACTGGACCTAATACCCGGAAACAATATCTGGACGTTCTCTTCTTTCTCGGGTTCACTGGGATTCTGGGCGATATCAGCGACGCTTATCCTGATGCAGTCAGATACAAGGCTGCTTGCCGGCATCAACACGTTCATTTATTTTGCCTTCATGAACACATCGTTCTTTTTCGTTCATCTTATGCTGCCGCTGCGGTTCCCGAGAATCTCTACACTTGAAGACGCGACACAGCAGTCACTTGTCTGGCTGATCCCTTCATTTATCTGCGGGATCTTTGCCCTGATCACTTATCAGGCCCGTAAGGATACACTGCCCGGCACCATTGCATTATCCCTCCCGTGCGGCCTCCTTCTGTACGAGAGCATAAGTCTGTATTCGTCGGTATTCGTAAACCACAAATACCTCTTCCAGTCGCTCGTTGATACGGCAGGTTTAATACTGCTCGTTGTGCTGTACAGAAAAGAGAAAAAGAAGATACCTCTCGCCCTCTGTATCCTTGCCGTGGCGGCTCTGTTGATCGGATACAGACTTGTTATGGATCATAGTATTCTGCAGTATTAAAAAAGCAGGGGCTTCGGAATATTCCGAAGCCCCTTTGCTCATTTCTTATGCAGCTTCATGGGGTTCTCTTGCCGGTTCTCCATGATCATACGCGGGTGTATCATTCCAGACCACAAGCGTACTGTCGGCTTTTACATCATATCTCAGCTCTTTACCTTCGAGTTTCTGGCCGTTCCAGGTGATCTTTTCGCAACTGGTGAATCTCAAAGCCGGAGACGGAACATCATGTATGTTGCAGTCCTTAAGGTTGATTCCACTGGTCTCATAGAAGTCGCAAGCTCCGCTGGTGCACTCATAGATCTCGGTGCCTATGATGTCAATGTCAGAGCACATAAAGGTATCGATACCCATGTCTCCGCAGCCGTAAAGGCGCATCTTTTCGACCTTGATCTTAGCGCATTCACTAAAATAGAGAACTCCGCCGGAGCAGGTACCCTTCTCCTTGGTATGTCCTGCCGTGAAACCTGCAACAGTCACGTTCTCGCAGTTCTTGAAAACCAGAACGTTGGCATAGCGCGGGAGGGCTTCAAGTGTTGTTGCTGAAGCATCGGGATTCTTGGCCTTGATGGTCAGGTTCTTTACATCGTGGATGACAAGTTCAGGACCATCATTCTTATCTTCCCATCTGTAGTAAGCAGTGCTCTTGCCGCCATAATTCTTTGCCTTGGACTGATTGAAGTTTGTTCCGTCGAGAACGATGGTACGGTCAGGTCCGATGGCTTCAAGGAACTCATCGATCGTCTTTACGGTGACCTCGGTTCCGGGTTTGACTTCCTTCGCCTTCATGGCAGGTGTGGGGGTAGCCTTTTTATTTACAGACTCAATTGTTATGTCGCTAAGCTTCATTTCTTTGAACTGAGCGGAATCAAGCTCCTTGCCTTTAAGATCGACAGCTTTGATGTGTGCGTCTTTCTTATACCAGCCGTTAGCAAGGTAATTGCCGTCAAAGTGGCAGCCGTCAACCGTCGCACTGAACTCGCCGAAAGAGAAAGTACCTTCATTGAATGTGTTTTTCGTTACCTCATTGGAAATGAAGAAACCATTCTCAGAATAATTCGCGTTGAGCAGTCCCGCTGCAAAGTTGTCATGGATCTTGCAGTTATGGACAATAAAGTAATCACAGCTGTCTATGCTGAACAGATTGATTGCATGCGGTCCGATGTCATGTATATCGCAGCCGCTGACAAGAACGTTATCAACACCATAAGCCAGAACTGCGCCATAGCTGCATTCATAGATGTCGGAATTCGTGATGTTGAGTTTTTTGCAGTTGCCTGCCTGAACACCGATCGTGCCGCAACCGTAAAGACCGCATGCATCCACATTGATCTCAGTGCAGTTTTCCATGTCAAGGACACCGCCTGTACACTCACCGCGGCCCTTCGTATGACCGGCTGTAAGGTTTGAAACTGTGAGCTTCTTGCATTTTGTGAAACGGATTACATTCGCGTATCTCGGAACTGCCTCAATGGTAGTCTTGCCAATTCCCGCACCGCGGATCGTAAGGCCTTCAACGTCTTTGATGATCAGCTCGGCTGATTTTTCGTCATCGCCGTTTTCCTTGTTCCATGAATAATACTGGCTCTTTGATTCCTTTGCATAATCCGATGCAGTACTCAGATCGAAAACACCTTCTGCAAGCTCGATAACTGTGTTGGGAGCGATCGCTGCAAGGAACTCGTCAACGTTCTTAACCTTTACAGCGCCGCCTTCAGTCTTGGGCGTTGCAGCCTGTGTTTCAGACTTTGTTTCTCCCTGAGATTCACCCTGTGTTTCAACCGGTGCGTCAGCCTGTGCCTCATTTGCTTTTGCGGAAATAGGGCCTGCGACAACACCGCATCCTGTCAGGAGCGTTACGGCGAGGACGGCTGCAAGTACGCGGGTGCTGCTCTTCTTATAGCTCATTATCTGAACGAGTCTTTCTTTCAGATTTCTCTTTTCAGTAGCAAATGACGTTGCAACAACAGCTGTGGGAAGAGCTGATGACGCTGCCATCAAAAGGAGTGAATTGCCGTAAGACTGCTTTTCGTCTTTGTTCATGGAACGCAGGAGCATCTCGTCGCAGCTCATCTCGCATGCACGGTTAAGTTCCCTGCGGACAAACCAGGCAATGGGATTGAACCAGTGTACGGAAAGTACTGCCACCGTAACCCACTTGTAGAGCGCATCAAAGCGGCGGTAATGTGTAAGCTCGTGACGGAGGATGTTGAGCAGGAGCTCTTCATTGTACTCACGATACGGCAGAACGATCTTAGGATTGAAAAGGCCTAACATCATTGGCGTGCGTGCTGAATCCGAGAAATAGAGAGCAGGCTTTCTGCCGGGGATCGAAGCATATACCGACTTGGTAAAGCTGTCTGGTTCCATAAGATTTTTCTTCAGGTCTAAGTTGAACTTAAGATAAGAGAATACAGTGATTCCCATGCTCACGATCGCGCCAAGTGCCCAGATAGAGATCCAGAGCTTGGGTGATTTCCAGTCAATGGAAAGTGAAGCCTTCGGAGCAGTCTCGGAAACTGTCATCTCCTGTGTTTCAGTTGCATCGAGGTTGATGTGTGCAGTTGATTCAGCCGGAGCGCTTTTCGTAACGTTTTTCGCAACTTCGCTGTGTCTGAATTCAGTAACCTGCTTTGTGTTTTCCTGATCGTTCATTTCAACATAAACAGAAGGAGCAGGCGAAACCTCTGCTTTCTCTCCCGTTGTGGGAACAAAGCCCGGAAGGGGCAAAGCAAAGCGCAAGAGTACCAGGAGCCACGCGTAGTAATAGACCGTACTCGGCATCTTTCGCAATACAGTATAACGGAGACCCACGAGAAGCAGCGCGAGAACACTGCCGCTGAGCGTCAGCATAAGCATTGTAGACATTCTTTATTCCTCCACCTTGAACATCTCGCGTAATTCGGCAATGTCAGCCTGAGACAGACCGTTCGAATTGACGAGAGAAGCTATCAGTTCACTGGCCTTACCGTTATAGATACGGGTAATGAGATCCTTCGTGGCCCATGAACTGTAATCCTTTTCCGTAATAACCGGAGAATAGTAGTAAACATTGCGTTTTTCCTGATGAACAACGCCTTTTGAAACAAGTCTTGCGATCAATGTCTTGATCGTCGCAGGCTCCCAGCCTTTTGATCCCTGAAGCTGTTCACGAATCTCAGTAACGGGCAGAGCGTCCTTTGCACGCCACAGCAGCTTCATGACTTCCAGTTCGGAATCAGTGATTTTGCTGGCAAGATTATCTGACATGAAATATTCCTCCAAAAGTGCAGTTTACATTTGTAGCTTAAGCAAGCTTAATTTAACATGGCAGGTTACAACTGTCAACTCGAATGGAGGTATACCTCAAATTTGCCTAAAAATGCTGAAACCGGATACTATATCCGGTTTCCTATTACTTATTAAGATTGCGCTTTACTTCATCCATCTCGGAGATCAAATCTTCAAGCGGACGGTACTCACCGCCCCACCACTCGAAAACATGCATTCCTTCATCTTCAAGCACGGACTCGGTTATGGTCATGTTAATGCCCAGTTTCTTCAATAGCCCCTCGCGGTCCAATTCCTCATAATCGAAAGGACATAATTTGCAAAATTCCTTATATGAAACTCCGCAGACAACCTTGTGAACACCAAGCGAAGCTATGGCACTCAGGCACCTTTCACACGGAGCACAGCTCGTGTATAAAACAGATTCCGCCAACACATCATCAGAGTATTTGTTTGCGCATTTATGTACAAGATTGAATTCGGCATGCCCGAAGATCTTGCGTTCAAAATCAGCGGTATTCTCCGCTTCCTCTAAAATCATTCCGTTATGGACCAGAACCGCGCCAAAGGTATCATGGCCTTTCTTTCCCGCGCTTACAGCCAGTTCATA
>JAFWQF010000045.1 GCA_017509205.1 Clostridiales bacterium
CGGGCTTTCGATCTGCTTGGATCTGTCCTTATATCCGTATGCGGCGGGAATTATGTCGCCGCTCGAAAAGACCTTTGAAGCCTCTTCTTCGGTCATGCAGTAAAGCTTGGCATTATCGAAATCAAGAAGCATCACGAATTTACCGTTTGATGTAGTTACGAAATCTATGGCTGCGGCAAGCTCGCCCTCGGGAAGATCACATCCGCCCATGACGACTTCAAAGCCGTCGTTTAAGAGCTTTCCGAGCTTGTCCATTATGCCCTTTGAAACGTCATCCATCTCCTGTGCGGGAGCGGCAGCTTCGCTTCTCTGCATGCCGTCAAGACCGAGCTTCTTGATGAGCATCTTGAGCGAGAGATTGGAAAGTTTATTGTAAAGTGCCTGCGTATCAGAGGGTTCGCCCGTGAACGCGGTCTGCTCAAGTCCGAACGGAACGGGAGCATCCCTGTCTATCGTACAGAGCTTGATGTTCATCGCAAGAAGGTCGCCTGATGCAGCGATCCTTGCACTGAGCGCAGGTGAAAGCTTGTCTGCGTTTGCCATTACGCCGTCACAGGAACCGTAATCTGCAATGAGCTTGAACGCGGTCTTCTCGCCTACTTTTTCGACGCCCTTGATGTTATCGGAGTTATCGCCCATCAGCGCCTTGACCTGAACGAATACTTCAGGCTTAACGCCGTATGTAGTCTCGAATCTTTCCCTGTCGTAAAGCACTCTCGGGTCTTTGTCCTTGCCGGACTGCGGCATTACGACTGAAACTTTATCAGAGATCAGCTGAAAGTCATCGTGGTCGCCGCTGAATATGAAAACGTCCATGCCGGCCTGCTCACCCATCTTGGAGAGCGTACCGATAAGGTCGTCTGCCTCATAACCTGCGAGCTCCATTCTGGAAACGCCCCAGAGATCCAATATCTCTTTTACTACAGGCATCTGTGCGGCAAGATCGTCAGGCATGCCCTTGCGGTTTGCCTTGTAATCAGCGCTCATCTTGTGCCTGAAAGTGGGCTCTCTTCTGTCGAAAAGAACGCAGATGTTATCGGGCTTATATTCACCCATGACGCCGAGGATCGAATTGAAGAATCCGTTTACGGCTCCCGTAGGCGTACCGTCAGGCGCGGTCATGGGAGCGCGTCCGATTACCGCATAGTAAGCGCGGTTGATTATCGAGTTGCCGTCTACAAGAAGGAGCTTAGTCATTATCAGTCCTCCAAAGCTGATCCGTTAGAAGATCTTTTCTGTGCTTCGATCTCCTGGTTTCTTACCGTGTGAGCGGTGCTGATCATGAGCTTGATTCGGTTGAGCTGGTTGGCTTCAGATGCACCCGGGTCATAGTCGATCGGGATGATGTTGGAGCTCGGATACTGGCGTCTCAATTCCTTGATCATGCCCTTACCGGTTACGTGGTTAGGCAGGCACGCAAAAGGCTGCGCGCAGATGATGTTCGGAACGCCGTCCTGGATGAGCTCGATCATTTCCGCAGTGAGGAACCATCCCTCGCCACAAGAGTTGCCGCAGCTTAAGACGCTTGAAGATTTCTCAGCGAGTTCCTGGATCCTCTCGGTCAGCATGAACTTGCCGCCGCAGGCCTTGAACTCACGGTTGATGGGCTTTCTCAAAGCCTCAAGGAACTTGATTCCCTGCTTCATGATGTATCCGGTCTTCTTGCTCTTGCCGAGATTCTCAGCCTGCCATACCGGGTTATATGCGCAGTACAGGAAGAAGTCCAGAACGCCCGGGAGAACGCCTTCACAGCCTTCCTGCTCGATGACGTCGATCGCGTTGTTGTTTGCGTCAGGCTGGAACTTGACCAAGATCTCGCCTACAAGTCCTACCCTCGGCTTTCTCGGGATATCCTGGAGCGGCAGAGCGTTGAATTTTGAAACAGCGTACTTGATGAAAGCCTTGTACTTCGTGATGACCGGAACGTTCTCCATGTCAACGCCGATGTCTGCAAGGCAGTCGCGGATCTTCTTTTTCTGCTCGGGCGACTTCGAATAGTAGCTGTTGGGCATTATCTTGTCGTAACGCTCGGTAAGATCATCAGATACGCCCTTGGGATTGAGCATGTGGCGGCCGATCTTGTTGATGTACGAATACAGAGCGTTAGCAGAGCCTTCGACCTTCTCGTAAGGCCTTACTCTCAGGAGCATCGTTGTAAGCATGTCTCCGAGGCTTAATGCCTTTATCGCGTCGAGAAGGAATCCCGCGGTGTACTCGAATCCCTCGTTCTTTTCGAATCTCTGTGCGGAGATCGTGATGACGGGGATCTGCGGATATCCTGCCTCCCTCAGTGCTTTTCTGAGGAACGCTACATAGTTGGTCGCACGGCAGCCGCCGCCCGTCTGCGTAATTGCGAGCGTGGTGTTGTTCGGATCAATGTCACCCTTTAAGATGGCGTTGATCATCTGTCCGATAACAATGATCGTCGGGAAGCATGCGTCGTTGTTGACGTACTTCAGACCGCACTCGATGTCTTCACGCGTAGCCTGCTTGAGGAGCTTGAGCTTATAGCCGTGCTTATGGAAAACGGCTTCTACGAACTCAAACTGGATGGGAGCCATCTGGGGAGCAAGGATCGTATGGTTCTTCTTGTTCTCCTTGGTGAACTCGACTCTTCTCATCGTGTAAGGAGCATCATCAGGCTGAGCGTCCGGCGAAGGATAGAGCTTTTCAATGCTGCCGCCGCCGTTCTCGAGCTCTGCACGCTCGTTCATCGCAACGACGAGTGATCTCATTCTGATCCTTGCGGCACCCAGGTTGCTGACCTCATCGATCTTGAGGAGCGTATAGAGCTTGCCTGAAGATTCGAGGATCTCCTGTACCTGGTCAGATGTAACTGCGTCAAGTCCGCAGCCGAAGCTCGTGAGCTGAACGAGCTCAAGATCGGGCCTTGTGATGACGTATGCCGCAGCCTCATAAAGTCTTGTGTGATACATCCACTGGTCGATGACGCGGATGGGCCTCTTAAGCCTTCCGGGCCTTGCGACGGAGTCTTCCGTAAGAACGGCAAGTCCAAGTGAGTTGATCATCTCGGGGATGCCGTGGTTAATCTCAGGATCGATGTGATAAGGCCTGCCTGCGAGGACAACGCCCTTCATGCCCTTCTCTTCCATCTCCTTAAGGATCTCCACGCCTTTGTTGCGGATGTCCTCCTTGAAGTTGAAATACTCTTCCGCACCTGCCTGAACAGCGGCTTTAGCCTCTTTCAGCGATACCGCCGTGTAGTCGAAGATCTTGACGAGCTGTTCTGCAACGCAGTCGAGATTATCGAGAGGCATGAACGGATTGAGATAACGTATCTCCTTCTCCTTGAGGTTCTCTACGTTGTTTCTGATTACCTCAGGATAAGAGCATACGATCGGGCAGTTAAAGTGATTGTTCGAGTTCTGGTTCTCGATGTTCTCGTACGGAACGTCAGGATAGAAGATCGTCTTGATGCCGCGTGAGATGAGGTTTTCGATATGGCCGTGAGCAAGCTTTGCAGGATAGCATACGGACTCTGAAGGAATCGTCTCCATACCCGTTTCATAGAGTTTGTGAGATGATCTTGCGGAGATAAGAACCCTGAATCCGAGCTTTGTGAGGACCGTGAACCAGAACGGATAGTTCTCATACTGGTTAAGCACTCTCGGTATGCCGATCTCGCCTCTCGGAGCGTCCTCAAGCTTTAACGGCTGATATTTGAAAGTTCTGTTGTACTTGTATGTGAAAAGATTCGGCAGCTTTTCCTTCTCAGTCACGGTGTCCTTGTCGAGAGCGATGTCCTCACCCCTCTCGCAGCGGTTTCCTGAAACGAACTTTCTGCCGTTGGAGAATGTCGCAATGGTTAATCTGCAGTGGTTTGTGCAGCCCGGGCACTGTGTGTTCTCAGTCTCCATCGTGAAAGAATCGAGTTCATCCCTGCCGAGGAGCTTTGAAACAGCACCTTCCTTGCAGCGTCTCTGAGCGATCAGTGCAGCACCGAAAGCACCCATGAGTCCAGCAACGTTAGGTCTGATTACGTCTCTCTTTGAAACGAGCTCGAAGCAGCGCAGGATGGCGTCATTGAGGAACGTACCGCCCTGAACGACGATGTTCTTGCCGAGCTGCTCTGTGTCTCTGATCTTGATGACCTTGTAGAGAGCGTTTCTTACGACTGAATATGAAAGGCCTGCGGAGATGTCGCCTACGGAAGCGCCTTCCTTCTGCGCCTGCTTAACCTTTGAGTTCATGAAGACCGTGCATCTCGTACCGAGATCGACAGGCTTCGTTGAAGAAAGCGCAGCAGCGGCAAATTCAGGTGTCGTAAGTCCCAAAGTCTCAGCGAATGTCTGGATGAAGGATCCGCATCCTGAAGAGCATGCCTCGTTGAGCATGATGGAATCGATTACGCCGTTCCTGATCTTCATGCACTTCATGTCCTGGCCACCGATGTCGATGATGAAATCAACGTCCGGGCAGAAGAACTTCGCGGACTGGAAGTGAGCCATCGTCTCGATCTCGCCGAGGTCGATGTTGAGCGCGGCCCTGATGATGTTCTCGCCGTATCCGGTTACGCATGAATGAGCGATATAGCAGTCTGAAGGCATCTTGGAATAGATGTCCTTCATGATGGTAACGGCGCTCATTACGGGGTTGCCCTTATTGCTTGCGTAGTATGTGTAAACGAGTTCGCCCCTGGTGTTGATGACAACTGCCTTGGTAGTTGTTGAACCTGCATCAAGTCCGAGGTAAAGAGGTCCCTTCTGGTCCTTGAAATCAAGAACGGGGATCATGTCCTTCTTGTGGCGCTCGTCGAATTCCTTCTTGTCTTCCTCACCCTTGAAGATCGGATCGATCCTGATGATGTCGGGAACGAAGCCTTCACGGTTCTTAAGCTTAACGAGGAGTTCGGAAAGCTTTACGGGGTTCTTGCCTTCAGCGGAAAGCGCTGCACCCAGTGCAACGTAGATCTGCGCGTCATCAGGCATCCAGAATGAGTCTACTTTCTCAGCGAGAGTTCTTTCGAAAGCACTGCGAAGCTCAGAATTGAAGAAAAGCGGGCCGCCTAAGAATGCGACATTGCCCTTGATGGGTCTTCCGCATGCAAGACCTGAGATGGTCTGGTTAACGACTGACTGATAGATCGATGCAGCGAGGTCCTCTTTTGCGGCGCCCTCGTTGATCAGCGGCTGGAGGTCGCTCTTCGCGAAAACGCCGCACCTTGAAGCGATGGTGTAAAGCGATCTGTAGTCTTTTGCGAAATTGTTGAGGCCGTCGGCATCCGTCTGAAGGAGTGATGCCATCTGGTCGATGAAAGCGCCCGTACCGCCTGCGCAGGTACCGTTCATACGCTGCTCAAGCACAGGATGCATGTATGTGATCTTTGCATCCTCACCGCCGAGCTCGATGATTACGTCTGTCTCAGGGTGATACTTCCTGATGGCCACGGTCTCAGCCATGACTTCCTGCGTGAACTTGAGGCCGAGCCAGTTTGCAACGGAAAGTCCGCCTGAACCGGTGATTACGGTGTCGACCATTATTCCGGGGAACTTCTCATTAAGCTCTTCGAAGAGCTCGTTCAAAAGGCCGGATACATCCGAATGGTGTCTCTTGTATTCGCTGTGGATCGTCTCCTCACCGTCGAGAAGAACGACCTTGATCGTCGTTGAACCAATATCAAGCCCTAGTCTGTAGAACTTGTCCATCTTTGCCCTCCAATAACGCTTATTTCCTGTTGCCCTTCGAAGGAGCACCCTTCGGCTGGACTATGTTTGACGGCATCTGTGTTGCAGAAGCCGTATCAGAGTATTTTGCTCCGCTGACGGGGCCGGGATTCTGCCTTGCGCCTGAAGCCCTTCCGCCTGACGTAGATCTTCTTCTGGCAGGTATGCTGCCGAATACTTTAAGTGACTTGTCCTTGAGCTCTGCAAGCCAGCTCTGCTGCTCGTTCTTAAGGCTTTCCCTGAAGTTCCTGTTGACGATACCTGCCTTGAAATCCTCACGCAGCGAAATGCGCAGGAGCTCATCGGGAACGCCGAGGCCCAGGTCGAATGAATGACCAAAAGAATCGTATGCAACGAGCCTTAATGACTCCATGATCTTCCTGACGTTCTCCTCGTAAACGTCAATATCACACTTGAGTCCCAGCTGGAACATCATGCCGGTGAAATTGAGATTGATGTAAGGCAGATTGCCCGAAAAGATCAGATGAAGGCAAATGAGCTTCATGTAAGACTCAAGATTGATGCATTCCTGATCGCAGATAAGCGCAAGCTGGCCGTCTGCGGTCATTGCTGAAATGTCAGACCTCTCGCCTTCAAATCCGTTTGCCCACAGAAAATAGAGCTCACGGAACACTTCATTCTTGAAATGCTCGAAATCCCTCGTAAGGGGTTCTGCCAGGATCTTGTTACCGAGATTGAAGATATACTGCATGTAAGACACTTCAAGATAGCTCGGAACCGAGAAATATTTAAAGTAAGCAGCCACATCACGGCTGTTGAATATGTACGTGTGCAAAAGACCAAAAACCTCTACGCATTATTTTTCAGTATAAAATTATAGCATAACGCGCGCGTTATACTTGTCAGAATTGGCTGATTTTTCAGGACAAAAAACGGCTAAATATGGTGCCGTTCATTAAAAGCCGATAACTCCCGTCAGACCAAGGATCAAAACCAGAACTCCAAGAACGATCCTGTACCATCCGAAGCATGTGAAACCATGCTTTTTGATGAAGCTCATCAATGCCTTGATGACAAAGAGACTGACGACGAAAGCGGTAACCATTCCGATGGCCAGAATGACCAGCTCGTTGCTCTGTACTTCACCCTTGAACTTGACAATCTTCAGAAGGCTCGCGCCAAACATGACGGGAATCGCAAGGAAGAAGGTGAATTTAGCTGCAGCCTCACGCTTGATGCCCATTCCAAGAGATCCTACGATCGTGGAACCTGATCTTGAAGCGCCCGGGAAGATTGCGGCAAGCAGCTGGAACATGCCGATCATGAAAGCGTGGCCCCAGTTGATCTGGCCTACAGTCTTGATCTTGAATTCCTTGTCCTTCATGATGTGCTCGACAACGATGAAAGCAATGCCGAAAACGATAAGTGCCAAAGCTACAACGACATAGTTGTAAAGGTGCTCGTCGAGCCAGTCATCGAAAAGAACGCCGACGATCGCTGCGGGAATGCATGCAACGGCGATCTTGAACCACATGATGAACTTATCCTTCATGATCCAGCGTCCGATACCGGAATCAGACAGAGGATGCGTATTGCGCTTTACTCCAAACGGCCAGATATCCCACCAGAATACGACCATGACGGCCAGGATCGCTCCAAGCTGGATGACTACGAGATAAAGGTCATAGAATTCCGGTGAAACATTAAGCTTCAGGAACTCGTTCAATATGATCATGTGGCCCGTAGAACTTACGGGAAGCCATTCCGTGAATCCCTCAACAACGCCGAAAATAAAGGCTACAAAATAATCCCACATAAAAGTTTAAGACTCCAAACCAAAATTTGATCGTTTTATCTTATCACTTTTATCATTCTGTTGTATGCACAAACTACAGCACGTACGGAAGACTTCGTGACAGAGCTTGAAACGCCCGCGCCGATGTAGGTTTCGCCGTTTTCGAGGTTGACGATCTCGATGTATGTGATAGCCGCGGAGTCAGAACCGCTCTTCATAGCGTGCTCGGAATAGTCGCTGATCTCGAAATCGATGCCCGTGTATGTCTTAAACGCAGTCACGAAAGCATCGAGAAGACCGTTTCCGGTTCCCCTGATGGCAACTTCCTCGCCGTTGTCCGTAATGAGTGCCTCGACCGTGGATATCTGCTCGCTGTCCTGAGACTCGGAGAAGTTCTTCAGGCCGTAAGGCTCCAGAACGTTGATGTACTTGTCGTCGAACAGGTCGAAGATCTGCTGGGGCAGGAGTTCGTTCTCGCTGCCGCCTTCCTCGGTCGCAGCCTTGACGACAGGCAGGAAATCACGCTGGAAGCTCTTCGGCAGATGAACACCGAAGTATTTCTCCATGACATAAGAGATGCCGCCTCTTCCCGACTGCGAATTGATCCTGATGATGGGCTCATATTCGCGTCCGACGTCCGCCGGATCGATCGGCAGATAAGGAACTGCCCAGACTGTGGAATGACGCTCTTCCATCTTCTTTCTGCCCTTGTTGATGGCATCCTGGTGAGAACCGGAGAATGCCGTAAACACGAGCTTTCCTGCCCATGGATGTCTTGCCTCGACCTTCATTCCCGTGCACTCCTCGTAAACGTCGATCACACGGTTCATGTTGGAGAAATCGAGTTTCGGGTCAACGCCCAGCATCAGCATGTTTATAGCGAGTGTAACGATATCAACGTTTCCGGTCCTCTCGCCGTTGCCGAACAGAGTGCCTTCCACCCTGTCAGCTCCAGCCATCAGGCCAAACTCGGACGTTGCAACAGCGGTTCCCCTGTCGTTATGTGTATGCAGAGAAACGATTATCTTGTCTCTCCACTTTGTATGCGTGCAGAAATACTCTACCTGATCCGCGAAAACATTGGCTGTCTGGTATTCAACAGTCTCAGGCAGATTGATGATGACTTTATTTTCCTCAGTAGGCTGCCATATGCTTAAGACAGCATCACAGATACGGACTGCAAATTCAGGCTCTGTTGAAGAAAAACTCTCAGGTGAATACTCGAGGATGAACTCCGTGCCGCTTTCATCCTTGGAGATATGTTCTTTGATCAGTCTTGCGCCGACTTCTGCCAGGTCGATGCAGTCCTCTGGTTCAAATCCGAAAACAACGTCTCTTTGCAGAGTGCTCGTGGAGTTATACAGATGGATAACGGCTCTCTTGCAGCCTTTTACGGCTTCCATCGTCTTCTCGATGATGTGGGGTCTGGACTGAGTCAAAACCTGGATCGCAACACCGTCTGGGATCAGATCGTTATCGATCAGATGACGGCAGAAATTATAGTCAGTTTCGGAAGCAGCAGGAAAACCGATCTCGATCTCCTTAAAGCCGAGCTCACATAAGAATTCAAAGAATTCGACCTTCTGGTCGAGTGTCATGGGGACTTCCAATGCCTGGTTGCCGTCTCTCAGATCAACAGAACACCATATCGGAGCCTCTTTGATCGCTCTGGTCGGCCACTTACGCTCAGTCATTGGGACTGTAGGATAAGCCTCATATTTCTTACTGTTCATGCCCGGCACCTCCTTGTACCTAACAAAAAGCCCCCTCGTCTCAACATAGAGACGAAGGGGCGTTCGCGGTACCACTCTATTTCACAGCATTGCTGTGCACTCAACCGATACAGGAATTTATCCGATATCTGTGTCCCTATAACGTGGGACAGATCCGTTCAAATCTAATTGCCGCAAGGCTTTCAACCGAATGCTCCGGAGCGAGTTCCTTCATTTGCCTCTTATCTGCTCACACCACCCGCAGACTCTCTGTAAAGATGCCTGATGAAGTACTATTCCCCTTCATCGCTTTATATATTCAATTTCGGTTACTTTAACACAACCGAAGCGGAAAGGTCAACCTTTCGGGGCTTTCATCAGATATTACCCTTAATCTTCTTCCTGACATCATACTTTGCGAGTAATTCTGATGTCTCTCCCTTTTCCGCATTTGATGAAAGTCCTGCAAAATCGGATCTTGCAAATTCATTCCAGACTTCATCAACGGACTTGCCTTCAAATTCAGTACCCTGAAAGAGTTTCTTCCAAGCTTTCTTCCATTCAGAAGATGCATATTCGCCTTTCGAACAGACAAGGAAATAATCTTTCATGAAATCCCTGTCAGACCCTGAAAGCTTATAGTCCAGCCATACAAGGAATCTTACCGAGCTCTCGCGGTCAGGCTCATCAGTTACTGTCTGAAGTGTCCATCCGTAATCGTTATATCCGCCGTCATCCATGCAGTATACGAAGCGGCAGTAATCAGCAAAACGCTCAATATAGCTGCTGTATTCCAGTCTGTCGCCGTCCCAGCCGCACTGTATTACATGAGCAAGTTCATGTGTTATGCAGTCAAAATCCTCAGGGTTATTGCAAAGCCACATATCATGAAGATGGACTTTGTTCTCCCAGGCTTCTGCTATTTCATATCCGCTGTTCTCGATCAAAAGGACAACATTGACAGGTGCTTCCGAAAGCTTTCCGAAGCGCTCATAAAGCGCAGGATACACCTGCCAGAACAGCCTTGAGAGCTCGCCTATCTGATCAGCAGTGGTATTTCCTGCCCAGTTTGTAAGATCGATCGTAAATGAGTATCTGCGGCCGTTTACGCTGCCAGTCTCAATGATGTTTTTATCTTTAAAATCGATCGTTATGCTCTCATCAAGTCTGTCTAATACCGTCGGATCAATGATGCAGTTATCCGGATACACCCGTTTTGGTTTGCTTTCAGAGGTGCTTTCCGAAGTCGTAACGGTCGTTGTTTCTGTCACTGAAGACGTTGCGCTTGTCTCTGCCGGTTTACCGGCGGAACACCCAGCGAAAAGCATGCCAAGACACAGCAGTGCTGCAGTTAATGATATGGACTTCTTCATCTGATCACTCGAGTCCGTTGACAAGCTCCTTGAACATGTCGCCCCTGTGCTCGAAATGCCTGAAATGATCGTAAGACGTACCGATGGAGCTCATGATGACGATCTCACCGGGCTTAGCCCATTCCCTCGCCTTCCTGATCGCTTCCTTATAGGCATTTACGACGTTGTCACGTGTCTTGGGGAACTCGTAAACATCGCCTTCCTTATCGGGGATCCTGTAGATCTCATACTTACGGCCATTTGCTTCCTTCGCGATGATGTCCGTTACGAGATCTGCGTTTGAACCGTAGATGATTATCCTGTCGCAGACGTTGAGGATGGCGTCACCGAGCTTTGTGTAGATGCACTTCTTGTCTGCACCGCCGCAGATGAGAACGCCCTTCTCTTTTCTTGCAGCGAGCGCATTCATCGTATTGAGCGAACGGTTCGGAGAAGTATCGATCGAAGAGTTGTACCACCTTACGCCGTCAAGCTCCCTGATGAACTCGATCCTGTGCTGTACGCCCTTGAAATTCTTAGCCACATAAGCGATGTCTTCAGGCTTAACATAGTCGATGACTGCGCATGTTGCAGCGAGGAAATTTTCTACGTTATGAAGACCCGGAATGAAGATCTCATCCATTCCGCAGATATCGGTTATGTCACCGTTCTCCTCATAGACAAGTCTGCCGTCCTCGGTATAAGCACGCGGATAAAGAGGCGAATCAGTTCTCATTACCTTGCCTTTGTTAGCGGAGAAAAGCTTTACCCTTCCCCTTGCGATGTCCTTCATCTCATAAGTCAGGTCGCAGCCTGCGTTGATGACGATCTTTCCTGCAGGGCCCTGATTCCTGAAAACATTGACTTTCGCCTGAATATACTCATCGTAGTCCTTGTGGAAATCGAGGTGATTCGGAGTGATGTTGGTAACGATAGCAACGTCTGCGGGAGTGCTCATTCCGAGGAGCTGGAACGATGAAAGCTCGAGAACGACCTTATCGTCAGGCTC
>JAFWQF010000046.1 GCA_017509205.1 Clostridiales bacterium
ATTGACATCTTGCCTCAACACTAAGAAAGCCTCGCTAAAGAAAAGCGGGGTTTTATTTATTTCACAACAAATATCAAAAGGAGATTTATTTATGGCATATGCAATTATGAGAATCAACAAATGCAAGATGGGCGCAGTCGGCAGGCTGGAAAAACATCATGAGCGTGAGAAACAGGTTTATAAGAGCAATCCTGATATCAATTTGAAGCGTTCAGTAAAGAATATTCACATTAAGGTTCCGCCCGACCGTTACAGGAAACTGATCCTAAGAAGGATTGAGGAAGTTGGTTGCAAGACTAGAAAAGACAGTATTGTGATGCAGGATAGTTTCTGTTCTGCTTCTCCGGAATTCTTTAAAGGCAAGTCATTGAGCGATATCGGTTTTTTCTTCCGAAGGGCATATGAGTTCTATGCCCAAACCTTCGGCGAGGATAACATCATTTCCGCAGTAGTTCATATGGATGAAAAGACACCGCATATGCACGTGTGTTTCGTGCCTATCACTAAAGAAGGACGGCTTTCTTCCAAGACAGTGATCGGCGGACCGAAGGGACTGGTAAAACTTCAAGATCAGTACTATGCGCAGATGTCCACATATTACCCGGAACTCAAGCGCGGAATACCGAAATATCTGACTCACCGTAAACATCTTCCAACATACCTTTTCAAGAACGCGGACATGCTGATGGAGCATTTCGATGAGATCGCTCAGGCGATAAATGATATCGGACTCATCAAAGGCAAAGAGAAAAAGGCTCAAGCGATCGAACTGATATCACGGTATGCGCCGGAGATGGCAAAGATGAAAGAGCAGATCAAGTCAGTAGATGACTATGTTACCACCCTGAAGAACACGTTAGATACGGAAAGAGATACCGGCCGTTACTGGAAAGGAAAGACTGAGGAACTAGAAAAAGCGGTCAAAGAAAGAGACGGCAGGATTGATGAGCTCAGGAATAAGCAAAAACGGATACAGCAGAAACTGGATCTTCTGCCGCCGGGATTGCTGGAAGTTCTTGCAGCAGAAGAACAGGCACGAAGAAGATCAATCAACAGAAAGGATAGAGGCGGATTCGCCAGGTGATAAATATGACTAGAGATGAAGAAATCGCATTCAACAACTTTACGGATTTGTTCGCAGGTCTTATCGCAAAGCATGGAAGAGAAGTTCCGAAGCTTCCGGAGGATAAGCGAAAGCTATTAAAGAGATTACGAAAGTACCTCCGTTATGCGGACAATTTGTTCAGTGAAACAAAGTCGTAATCCAATCAGGAAATCCAACCTGATATAATTTTAGTGTTGGTCTCCGTCATTCACGGTAGGCGGCACACCCGTTTTCGCTCTCATGCAGATCTTCTGCAATCCGATGAGGGAAAGGGGTGAAATGATATGATCTCCATATTAGATCTGATAACCATTATCGGGTTTATCTGGGGCGTCTTCTCCGTCGGGTTTACTCTCGGTAGAGCATTCGAAAAAATCAGGCATGAAAAAAGCCGCCAACGGTCAAGCTAAGCGGCTTTAAATGCTAAATTCTTGGGCGTGCCGTCTATCGACGGAGACCAATTTCATACTTATGTTATCACACACAACATCAATCTTCAAACAATAACGCATTGCGTAAAATAAATGCGTGTATTACTATATACGCAAAGCGTAAATATCAACAGGAGGAAATAATAATGAATACACAAGATAAGATCATAGAACTGAGAGAAGCTACAGGAATGAACCGCAAGGTGTTCTGTGAATACTTCAAGATTCCGTACAGAACGGTAACAGACTGGGAGCTTGGTAACAGGCATTGTCCGGAATATGTGCTCAGACTTCTTGAATACTATATTCAGATGAATGACCTGGCTAAAAAGGAAGAAGGTGTGACTAATGCCAAAGAATAACATTAAATGTTATATATACACACGTGTTTCAACAGCAATCCAGGTAGATGGATATAGTCTCGATGCTCAAAAAGACAAGTTACGTAAATATGCTGATTATCAGAATATGGAGATTGCAGGCGAATACTCAGATGAGGGTGCTTCAGGCAAGAATATTGCTGAAAGACCCGAGTTTATGAGAATGATGAGTGATATTGAAGACAGCAAAGACGGGATTTCTTATGTTCTGGTGTTCAAATTATCCCGATTCGGAAGAAATGCTGCGGATGTTTTGAGTTCACTTCAGCGTATGCAGGATCATGATGTTAATCTGATCTGTGTTGAGGATGGAATAGACAGCTCCAAGGATGCCGGAAAACTTATGATATCGGTTCTTTCCGCAGTGGCAGAGATAGAACGTGAGAATATCCGTGCTCAGACAATGGCAGGCCGTGAACAGAAAGCTCGTGAAGGAAGATGGAACGGCGGTTTTGCACCCTACGGATATAAACTTGTTGACGGTGAATTGCAGATTGCGGAAGACGAGGTCGATATCATACGGATAATATTCGATCAGTATGTGAACAAGGGAAAAGGCACTATTGCTATTGCCAGATATCTCAATGATCAAGGGTATGTTAAAAAGCTCAGGCAAAATAATAGTATTAATGGTTTTTCTGAAGTTTTTGTTAGGAAAGTGCTGGCAAATCCTGTTTATGCCGGCAAGATCGCATATGGCAGAAGACGGACTGAGAAGAAACCCGGTACCCACAATGAGATGCACATAGTAGCTCAGGAAGAGTATCCCGTGTATGAAGGTAAGCACGAAGCCATTATCTCTGAAGATGTTTGGAAGATGGCGGAGGAACGTCGCAAGAAAAAGGCTGCAATGAGGGCTCCAAAGACAAATTGCAGAGTTGCCATAATATCAGGAATATTGAAGTGTCCCTGCTGTGGAAAGGGTATGTATTCAAATACCTCAAAACCTCATAGCAAGGATAATAAGGAACGTCACTATTATTATTGCAAGAATAATAGCAATGCTACCGGACACAGATGTGAATTCCGACAGAATATTGAGAATAGCAAACTGGAAAAAGAGGTTGTATATGTAATAACCAATCTGGTTAAGAATCCGGTTTTTGTTGATGCTATCAAAGCAAAGATCGGGGAAAGCATTGATACTACCGAATTAGAGAAGAAACTTAAGACACTTGAAGGAAAGTTGCGTCAGGCCGAAGCGATAAAGAACAGATTGGAAAAACAAATGGATGAACTTCCGTATGATGATGCAATGTTTGAACGTAAAATGTCGGATTTACAGAGACGGTATGACAAACAATACGATACAATGCAAGAAGTGGAAAATGATATCGAAGAAGTTAAGATGCAATTGATGAGCATACGTCAAAATCAATTAACTGAAGAGAACATATATAATGTGCTTCTGGCATTTGATGACTTGTACGACACATTTGATCCTATGGAGAAGAAACAGTTCTTAAAGAGCTTTATTGAGAGAATAGAAATATATCCTCAGAAACGTGAGGATGGAACGTATTTAAAGAAACTGGTTTTCAATTTCCCTATCCCGTCATTCAACGGCGGGACAGGGAAAGAGATTTCCTTGGAATACTCTGATACACTCGAGACGGTCGTAATAATGAACCGCAAGCCTTAAGCCTGAACAGGGAGGGTAACGATGGAAAACAAAGAAGAGTTTCTGAAGCGCCGCATCATCGATGACATGTCAGAGGGTGTCATCATAATCAACTTTGACGGTGAGATCCTCCTTCTGAACCATGCTGCAGAGCAGATACTCGGCATGACACAGGGCGAACTGAAAAATAAGACCATCGCGGAGCTCATAAGCACAAGCGACGAGAAAGACGAGCTTTTCGAGCTGATCCTGGATGTTATCTATACGAGAAAGAAGACCACCAAAACGATACCTTATTTCTGCAAGGATGAAATGAAGTATCTGAGGATCACTACGGACTTTTTGACCGGTGAAAGCGAAAAGATCGGCGTCATTGCACAGGTAAGCGACATTACGGACGCAACACTGCTGTTCCTTGCAAACAAGCAGCTCGCAAATCAGATCACAAATCTCATGCGGTCATTTGTTGAGGTAATGGTAACCGCAATTGAAGAAGAATCACCTTACAATGCCAATCACACAAAGAGCATGGTCGAATATGCAAAACGCTATCTGGGCTGGCTTGCCGACAAGGGTGAACTTACGGATCACACCAGCGCGGAAACCGCACCTTTCCTCATGAGCATATGGCTTCACGACATCGGAAAACTGCTCGTACCTACTGAAATTTTGGACAAACCCACCAGGCTCGCTGCTGCCGCAAAAGACATTTCATACCGCATCGAGACCGCGCTTTTGATGCTGAGACTGAAAGCTTTGACAGAGCCTGACAGTCAGGCTGAATGTGAGGAGCAAAAAGAGAAACTGCTTGCAGCGAAAGAGCTGATCTTCAGTGCGAATACGAAAGGGATCCTCGATGAGGAGACCGTCGGGAAACTGAAAGAAGCAGCCAAGATTGAATGCATGACGGCTGACGGAAACACTGTAACGCTTTTAAACAATGAAGAACTTGAAGCCATAACTGTGGTCAGAGGCACGCTGACTCCTGCTGAAAGACATACTGTTGAATCACATGTCAGTCTTACCGCAAAGCTTCTTTCAAAGATGGAGTTTTCTGGTGACTATAAGTCGGTGCCGGTCTGGGCAGGCGGACATCACGAACTGCTCGACGGTTCTGGATATCCGGATCACCTTAAAGCGGAAAGCATTCCGTGGGAAACAAGGCTGATTACGATAATAGACGTTTACGATGCGCTTACGGCCGAAGACAGGCCGTATAAGCCGCCGATGGCACCCGAAAAGGCATTTGCGGTTCTTGATGACATGGCGGAACACGGAAAGATCGACAAAGATCTGCTCATTAGTTTCCGCGAAAGCAAGGCCTGGTGCCGCAATTGAACAACGGCAAAAATCCGTTTTAAAGGCACTTGAAAGAGTGCCTTTTTCTTTGGGCAAAAAACATGGTCATATCTGTTATCGGGTAAAAATATATCGAATTACAATAAAATTTTGTTGCATATCGGAAGATGACGTGTTATCATAACCGCGGACAGGGAGGTAGATAACATGATGAACAGACCGATCAAAAAGATAAAAGTTTTGGCAGTGGCATTGGCGCTTGGAGCGTCATCACTTTTCACCGGTTGTGCCGCATTGCAGATGTTCGGTGAAAAGGCACCGGACCTGCCGGCAAACGCACAGTCTTTCAAGAAATTAGATACAGACAGTTCCTTGATGATGATCGAAGTGAACGGGAGGAAGTACGCACCTTTTGGAACACTGAACGGAAAGCTTAATAACAGTTCTCTGCAGGATTGCCTGGGGTATCTTGATGACGATAAGAATGACAGGATCTTTTCGTTAAACGATGAACCTTACGGAAATTACCTGGTAACGAAGAATGTCAGCGGGATCATGGAACAGCCGATGTTCTGGCGCGACTGGGCCACAAACGGAGAGGCCATCTTTACACCTGAATACATAGTTTCCAAAGATGACGTTAACTGGGGAAGAAATACCGGCTGCTACTCAGAGATGAAAGAGTTCAGGATCATGATAAACATTGATGCTGATGACGTAAAAGAACTGTCGATGGAATATAAGGTCAACGGTACAGTCAGTGGCGGCAGCGGCGTCAGGAATGCGGTCGGAGGTCTTAAGAATCAGGACGGAAAACTGCCTCTGAATAAAGGTGAGGAACTCTCTTTATCGATAACTGAACTTCCGCTTTACGGTAAATATGACAAGAATAAGCCGTTTGATGCCGAATGCAGGTTCTATGTTGAAAGCGTGAACGGCAATAAGCGGGAACTGGATTATGTCTATAAAGGCACCGTCAAGCTTGGAGATGAAGAAAAGCTGACGCTGACCGGCAACAATAAAGACGGATATAAGTTAGGATGATGACCAAAGTCATTACAGCTCTCATTATCCCGATCCTGTGCATGAGTATGTGTTCGTGCATCAGGACGGGACTTTCCGATGACGAGAAATGCAGTGTAGTCTGTGAGATCGCAGAAATCTGTCTTGAACAGTATTCGAATGGAAACTTAGAAAAGGAGACAGACATAAGAATGGATCAGATCCAAAGCTGGACCGATCCTGATTCTGTGATCCGTGAAGCAGTCAAAAAGGACAAAGACGCAAAATACTATTATGCGGTTGTCTTAGATGAAGGAACGGTCCTGGTCGGCACGGATTCGCTTTTCCAGAGTGCTTCCGGATATCTGATCACGAACCGCCAGCTTGAAGCAGGCTCCACGGTAAAAGTTCACGACAGATCAGGTTTCGACGGAAACCGGATCTACATTGACGCAAAAGTTAAAGACGGTGTTTATAAGTTTTCTGCCGGATTATAAGCGACAGAGTCTGCCTGAATTGACATTCCTATTACAAATAAATTAAATGATAAACGAAAAGCTTTGATCGCACGATTTGTATTATAGAATGTTGGGATATGATACAAGGAGAATAAGCGAATGAAACACTTATTGCGATCAATATCAGCATTTCTTGCTGCGGCACTGATCTTGCCTGTTTTCATAGGTGTTCGCGCAGAGGCTGCGACAGGCGTACAGATCAACAATACCAGTAACTTCCCTGATGCCAATTTCAGAGCTGTCGTAAAGGGTTACGATACAGACGGTAACGGTTATCTCAGTGATTACGAGATAAGTCGTGTCATGAATGTCGTCTGTGAGAACAAAGGCATAACCAGCCTTAAGGGCATTGAATTCTTCACGGACGTTCAGGGTATTTGGTGCGCTAACAATAAGATCAAGTCAATAAATCTGAAAAACAATAAGGATCTCCGCGGTTTGTGGTGCTCGGGCAACCCCATTACCTCGCTTGATTTTTCTGAGAACAAAGAACTCGTGTGGGTATACTGTTTTGACTGCAATCTTTCTTCGCTCGATTTTTCAAACAATCCCCATCTTGCTTATCTCGAATGCAATACCAACGAAAAACTTTCGAAACTCAATCTGAATAATAACAAGGAACTTGAGCATCTGATGTGCGGTTCCTGCGCTTTGCATGAACTTGATTTCACGCCCAATCCGAATCTGTGCCATCTTGATGCGTTCAGAAACAAGATGACAAAACTGAACATAACAAACAACAAAAAACTTAAGCGCCTTAATTTCTGGGACAACCCTGATCTCGGCAATATCAGCGTCAGCCATCTCCCGGAACTTCAGTTCTTATGCATCGCCAATACCGGTGCGACCAAAGTGGACGTGACTCATAATCCTCAGCTCCAGAAACTCATGTTAAGCTGGAATGACGTAAAGACGCTTGACCTTTCCAAAAATCCGAGACTTGCATATCTTTCCTGCGGAGACAACCCGATTGATGAACTGGATATAAGCAATAACCCCCAGCTTTACTTCCTTGAGACATACATCAATAATTTTACGTCGATCAATATCGGAAACAACAGCCGTCTGCTTAAGACCTATAAGAACGGAACAAAAAAGAACGAGGCAAATGTTGCAGGTTATTCTTATACGATCGATTACGGCGGAAGCAACGAATTCGGAGATGAACTCCTTTATTTCCTTTGCGTAGGCAACAATTGCAAGAAGATCGAAACTACAGCAGGCCAGGTAAAAGACCGCCCCGACAGCACGACAGATACCAACGACGGACATTCAGATTCAGCTGATTTCATGACCCGTGAGATGGTCATCCAGACGCTGTATGAACTTGCGGGAAAACCGAGCACGAAGAATCTTAAGACAAGGTTTACGGATGTTGAGGCAGGAGCATGGTACGAGGATGCCATTAAGTGGGGACAGAGCAAAAAGATCTGCCTCGGATATCCCAATATCTGCGACGATACTTTCGGCGTCGGCGAGCAGGTGACGAGGCAGGACCTCGCGCTCATGCTGCACAGATATGCCACAGCCGTAGGCTACAAGACCGCTTTCGACTACGGCAGGACTGACTGGTTTGACGATTTCAAGAACATCGACTATCACGCATGGGGACCTTTCACATGGGCTATCCAGTGGGAGTATCTGCTTCCCGACAAGAGCGGAGAGTATTGCTATCCGCGCGGAAGAGTCACACGTGATGAACTTGAGAAAGCCATCATAGAGATGTACGTAGATAACGGAGACAAGGCTCCTTCCAAGGTTCCGATCCCTTCATCTGACGTCAACGATCTTGTTAAGGTTCCCGCGAAAGCCGCAACATGTACTGAAGCAGGAAACAGTGCTTACTGGGTAAGCAAGACCAGCGGTAAGTTCTATAAAGATGCTCTCGGCAAGAACGAGATCGCAGAGAACAGCTGGATCATTGACCCTCTCGGCCATTCAATGACCCACGTTGATGCCAAGGCAGCCAAGTGTACAACTGCAGGAAACATCGAATACTATAAGTGCACAAGATGCGGAAAGTGCTTTAAGGATCAGGCAGGTTCTTCCGAGATCAGCGCGGACAGCGTCACCGTTCCCGCAACGGGCCACAAATTGGTAAAGACGGAAGCAAAGACTGAAACATGCACAGAAAACGGCAACAGCGCATACTGGACATGTTCACAGTGCGGAAAGTACTTTGCTGACAGCAAGGGTGAACAGGAGATCAAAAAGGACAGCTGGATCATTCCTGCAGGACATAAGGAAAAGGAAGCCATTGTCGCTGCGACATTCGACAAGGATGGTCATGTTAAAACAACATGCACTGTCTGCGGCGATACCCTCAAAGATGAAACTATCCCGCATCTCTCAGAGGCCAAGCTTGCCGGAACACAGTTTGCGTATACCGGAAGTGTGATAAAGAATCTGGTAAAGGTTACCGATTCAAAAGGCAATATCGTAACTCCCGACAATTACACTTATGTATTCTATGATGCCAACGGAAATGCAGTGGAAGAAGCGGTGAATGTGGGAACATATTCGGTCTCTCTGAAGTTCAAGCATTTCTACAAAGGTGCCACTGAAAATCTCGGAACATTCAAGATCGTCAAGGCGGCAAATCCCCTGAAGATCAAGGGCGGAAAGAAATACACGGTCAAGTATAAAGTGCTGAAGAAGGCCAAGAAGAAGGTGCCTTATACCAGTGTCATTACTTTCACGAACAGGGGACAGGGCACGCTTATCTTCAAGAAGAAATCCGGCAACAAGAAGATCAAGATAAGCAAGGCCGGCATGGTGACCATCAAGAAGAAACTCAGGAAGGGAACCTACAAGATCAAGGTTAAGGTTACGGCAGCAGGAAACAGCAATTACAAGTCTTCGTCAACCAAGACGGTAACCTTTAAGATAAAAGTTAAATAATTGCGTGAGATTTTAAGGTTGGTTTCAGGTTCAAGTGAAATAATAACCTCAGAAGCCAAAACTTCATTACAACGCCCACCACACCAGAAGCCCGGATACATCACCGTATCCGGGTTTCATTTTTAGCTTCGGAATATTCAGATATAATAAGTGCAGAAAAAGGGAGGATCCATATGAAACATAACGGAACTAAGACACTTGAAACCGAAAGACTGATCCTCAGGAGGTTCACTCCTGATGACGCGGAACCGATGTTCCGGAACTGGGCATCTGATCCTGAGGTCACGAAGTTTCTCATGTGGCCGACTCATACGGATCCCAAGGTTTCCCGCAGCATCCTGGAAGACTGGGAGAAGCATTATCCTGAAGAAAACTACTATCATTGGGCGATCACGCTTAAAGAAAACGGGGGCGAACCGATAGGCAGCATAGCGGTGGTGGAGCAGGATGATGGAAGTTCCAAGGCGCACATCGGATACTGCATCGGAAGAAAATGGTGGCATCAGGGAATCACGTCGGAGGCTTTGAAAGCCGTAATGGATTATCTGTTTGATGTTGTAGGCGTTAACCGCATCGAATCCAGGCACGATCCGAGGAATCCTAATTCAGGCAAGGTAATGATGAAGTGCGGAATGAAATATGAGGGCACTTTGCGCAGTTCTGACCATAATAATCAGGGCATCTGCGATGCATGCTTCTATGCTCTGCTGAAGTCTGAAAGGTGAATGCGCATGGTACCGTTTGCACCGCGAAACAGACTGATCCCGTTCTATAACCACGAGAACGGTGAACTCTATGTTGATGCACTCCTGGGAAATGCAACACTGATCCTGTCAGTGGTCAGTCTCATCATCTTCGTGCAGGGACAGGACACGACGTTCACTTTGTTTATCGGTGCATTATGCGGCATCGCGGGAATCTTCTTTTCGATATTGGGGTTTGTTGAAGCGTTCAGGGAAGGGAGCCGCGCACGCGGATTCATAGCTGCGATGTCCATGCTGTTTGCGGGTGGAGGCTTTGCACTGATCATCAGACTTATCATGGTCCTGGTATTTCACATGTCGCCGTTGGAGATATTCGGCTGAATTGGTATTCTGTATATATCGATATCATTTGAAGGAGCGGAGCATGAAAAAAGCATTGCTGATCATCGGAACAGTAATAATCGTTGCATGTGTGATAGCCCTGATCATGGCACTGTTCTTCCGCTTCTCTTACTTCCATGTCCTTGACGGATCACAGGCACTTTACGACAGGCTTCACCGCAGGATGATCATGTCTTTCATTACCGCGGGCGTTTTCGCGGTCATTGCAGTATTGTGCTTTGTCGTCCGCACAAAGATGTGATCTTTCGGATTTAAGAACTATTTAAGGAATACGTAATAGTTACATAAAGTATCCCCGTAACTTGTGCTTTATAGTAAAGCCATCAAACTTGGAAGGTGACTTACTGTGACTGATACAAAAAACAATTACGGAAAATTCCTCCTGCTTTGGGCAGGCGAACTCATATCTTCCATCGGCGGAGGCCTTACGAGCTTCGGCCTCGGTCTTTATATCTTCCAGAAGACCGGAAGCGCTGCGGACATGGCTCTGCTTACTCTCCTCGGTTTCCTTCCCGCTCTGGTACTCAAGGTGCCGGCAGGAGTTCTTGCCGACAAATATGACAGAAGACTTCTTATGATGATCGGCGACGGCCTTTCCGGACTCGGCGTTCTCTTCATCCTCATCTGCATGCTCAGGGGCGATGCCGCGCTCTGGCAGATCTATGTCGGAACAACCATAAGCTCAGTTTTCTCGGCACTTCTCGAACCTTCATATACAGCAACCATCACAGACCTTCTCACCAAGGAACAGTACTCAAAGGCAAACGGTCTCGTCTCGATTGCAGGCTCCGCGAGATATCTTTTCTCACCCGTCATCGCGGGATTCCTTCTCGCAGTAAGCGACATCAAGCTCATCCTCATCATCGACATCTGCACGTTCTTCCTTACGGTTGTTGCCGCAGCAGTCGTAAGACGCGGTATCACCAAGAGCGCACCCAAGGATGAGGAGCCTTTCTTCAAGAGCATGAAAGAAGGCTGGAGAGCCGTCTCCGGCAAAAAAGGACTCCTGCTCCTTGTCGTTGTCTCATCACTCATCTGCATGTTCATGGGAACGTTCCAGGTCTTAGGCGAACCCTTCGTCCTGTCATTTGCTGATTCAAAGGCACTCGGCATCGTTGAGACCGCGGCAGCTTCAGGCATGCTGGTAACGAGCATCATCCTCGGCATCAAGGGCATCAAGAAGAACTTCGTAAGAGCACTCTGGCTGGGCCTTGCAGTATCCGGAATCGGCATGGCGATGTTTGCCGTAACCCAGAACAAGTTCATTGTCTGTGCATTCGGATTCCTGTTCTTCGCAGCTCTTCCGTTCGCAAACAACAGCCTCGATTATCTCGCAAGAACGAATATTCCTGACGAGCTTCAGGGAAGGGCATGGGGATTCATAGGCTTCATCTCACAGCTCGGATATGTGGCGGCTTATGCTCTCTGCGGCGTAACTGCTGATACAGTCGGAAAGATCACGGGCAAGGGCGTAGGCACGGGTGCAGCCATAACGGTAATCGTCTCAGGTGCCTGCCTTACGGTTGTCGCGCTCATCATGTCCAGGATAAAGAAGATCAGAGAACTCGAGGAGAGCACCGTTGCAAAGGCTGAGTGAAAACCTCTCAGCCTATCGTTAAGATGGAAGCTAATAATACGCACCTTAATTCATTCTAACAAGTGTCATAATTGCAATTGTCCGCATAATCGGACAGTATAATGGGGTATCATTGTTTCGTAGGTATAAAGCCATGGATTATGAGATTAGAAAAGTCACTATAGACGATTACGATGCACTGCTTGCACTCTGGAATTCGACAGAACAGAGCCGCAGGGCTTTAAACCCCGTGGATGATTCACGCGAGGGCATAGAAAAATATCTTAAGAGAAACCCTGATACATGTTTTGCAGCGGTCAAGGACGGCACGATAATAGGTGTCATCCTTACCGGTCATGACGGACGCAGAGCGATCATTCACCACATGTGCGTTCATCCTGATCACAGGCGCATGGGTATTGCGGGAAAGCTTGTTTCCCAGGCTGAGGAAGCGCTGAAGAAGGAAGGTATCAACAAGATATTCGGCCTTGTTTTCAAGGACAATGACGGTGCAAATTCGTTCTGGGAAAGCCAGGGATATACGCTGCGCACAAATCTCAATTACAGGAACAAGAGCCTTAACGACGGCGTTCCGACAGGAGAATAAATGGAAGAACTCTATCTTGAACTTAAGGACAATGAATGGCCTTTTGAATATACCAAACAGGACAGGCCGGTAGCACGCGCGATCGTATTTGACGATAACGGAGACTTCTATTTTGTCAGGATCAACCGTGACGATTATTTCGGCAAGGCAACCCTGATCGAAACATCGGGCGGCGGCGTTGAAGAGGGCGAAGACCTGAATACCGCCATCAAGCGCGAACTCAAGGAAGAACTCGGTGCCGAGACGGAAGTCATCTGCAAGATAGGCGTGGTCAGCGACTATTATAATCTGATCCACCGCCACAACATCAATAACTACTTCCTTTGCAAAGTGATCTCTTTCGGTGATAAGAACATGACTCAGCAGGAGATCGAAGACTTCCACATGTCCACTTTGAAGATGACTTATGAGGAAGCCGTCAGCGAGTATGAAAAGAGAAGGGAGACCCCGCTCGGAAGGCTTGTCGCCAATCGTGAGGTCCCCATCCTCAAAAGAGCAAAAGAGATACTGGACGGCATGAAAGTCTGACTCCACGGAGCGTAGGTACAATCCTTATCAGGCGTATGTTACGCTTGCATCACCAAGGAGGATTTGACCATGGATAAATATGTTACCGGAGCAGTCATAAAGAGGCTCCGTGAGAGTAAAAAGATGACACAGGAAGAACTGGCAGACAGATTGTTTGTCAGCAGCAAGGCGGTCAGCAAATGGGAGACCGGTCAGGGTTTTCCGGATATCAGTCTGCTCGAGTCTCTGGCTAAGGCGCTTGATATTTCAGTGATTGAACTGCTTTCAGGAGAGGACATTCAGAACAAGAATACTTCATCAAACATGCTCAAGAGCAGGTTCTATGTCTGCCCGGTCTGCGGAAATGCCGTCAGATCGACAGGCGAGGCGCTCATCAGCTGCTGCGGGATAACCCTTCCGCCGCTTGAGCCTGAAGAATGTGACGGAGAACACATGATCAGTGCCGTAAAAGATGAGGATGAATACTACGTTACGGTAGATCACCCGATGCGTAAAGACCACTACATTTCGTTTCTCGCGGCTGTCTCTGATCACCGCGTGCAGTTTACGAAGCTCTATCCCGAGGGAGATGCTGAGGCAAGATTTAAGATCGACCGCGTGAAGAAGATCTATGCTTACTGCAACAGACACGGATTGTTCTGCATAAAGCCTTAAAAGCCCCGTCTGACTATATATCAAAACGGGTGAAAATCAAGGCAATACACACGTAAGATTGAAAGTGTAAATGACGCCATATATAATTCTGACGGGGATCAGGTATTTATATGAAGCGTTTTCGTCAGGCATTATTAGTGTTTTTATGCGCAGTTTTACTGTGCTCCTGTTCGGCTGCGCCGATAGGCAAGCCGCAGGAGAGCACTGAGCAGACGACTACTGCTACGCAGGTTAAGACTGCGGAGTCTCCTGATTTTTCCGAAATGATACCTGAATCCGTTCCCTCGGAAACGGAGCCTCTCAAACCTCTTACCGAAGAAGAGGCCATGACGGGATTTACAAACTACCTGTATTTCAAGATCAAGAATCTCCAGAAGATCCTCGATGAAGACAAGATACCCTGCACGTGGGGCGTCGCATCGAGCGATAAGAACGAGATAATGATCATGTTCAAGTCAAATACGGGTGCCCTGCTCCGCTATCACATCAACAGAAAGACCGGCAAGACATACGTTACTCAGTATGCGGTTGAAACCAATTCGTATTTCAGGACCAGAGAGACCCTCAATGTAAGAGAATACATCAATAAGAAGCCGACTCCGACGCCCTATGTCATAAAACCGAGCAATGCGACCCCGACACCGAAGCCCACACCGAGGCCGAAGGTAAAGGTGAGCACCGCGGTCAGCAAGACCAGCGTCATCGGAGGCAAGAACCATCCTTATAAGATCCCTAAGGTTACGATCAGCGGCAGGAACACCTATGCCGCGAACAAAACCATGAAGAACGAGCTCAGCAAGTACAACCTTAAAGGTGCCAATGCCCGTGAGATCACTTATTCTTACTATGTAAGCAATAAGCTCGTTTCAATCCTTGTGCATATCTCGAACAATGAAACGGATTCCTATAATAACTATAAGGTTTACAACATCTCGATCGCTTCTGGAAAACTCGTTAAAGACAGCAAGGTCGTAAAGCTCTACGGACTCTCGAACAAAAAGTTTTACTCGATGGTAAGGCGTACATTCAAGTTCTATAAGGGCGGCAGTTCCGTTCCTACAAATGAGTCAAAGAAGATAATCAAAGCCAATCTCAAGCGCGTATCCTACAAATATGTGGAGCCGTATATCGGGAAGAACGGAAATCTCTGTTTTGTCGGTAACGTTAAATGCTACGGCGGATCGGGCACTGGGATCGTACTTTTTGATGCCGAGAGAAAGAGCGTTTACTGAGGCTGGGGCCTGCACACATCACGCTCTTGCAAAAATACCAAAATAGTGTAAAATTACACTAACAACACACCCACGTGAAGGGGAGGTTCAATATGAGTCTCGATGGTATTTTAAGTTCAGTCATAAGTTGTCTGGTGTTCTTCGGCGCACCTGTTATGTTTATTGTCTTCCTGATCCTGGCACTCGTTCAGATCCCGAAGGTCAAGAGAAAGGAAACGGGAAAGGCAAAGCTCGTCACTTTCTCGGTTTTGTCATCGGCATTCCTGTTCTATACGATCATTGAAGTGGTATTTATCATCATGCTGGCTTCAGCAGTCGCCCACATGTGAGGAATCATCATGAAAGACAAGACTTTTATCATAATTCTGATCCTGGTGACGCTTGCAGGGATAGGCATTACTACGGCGCTTGCAATACACGGATACAGGCTCTGGCAGAACATCTCGATCGTTGAGATGATCGCAAACTGGAGATGAGTCTATGGATAAGAAAAAACTCGTAAAACAGCTCCTGGTAATCTTTCTCGTTGTAGCTCTTTTCGCGGGAATGGATCTTTGCATTTACCATCTTTTCATTAAGAGAGTCACGAGCCATCATTCTCCCGGCATGCAGAAGATGAGCGTGGAAGTTAAGAACTATGTGCCTTTCACAGGCTCGGAAAATGTTTTTTCGGCAGCGGATGCAACCAGACTTGAAGGAAAGATCCCGGTAATAGACGGCGCTGCAGCCCTGCTTCCGATGTATGCGGGATTCGTTGAGAGCATCTATCCTGAAAGTTCGGTCATCTTAAAAGGCGGCAGCTACGCTCCGGAAAGCGCGATGCATTACACGAATACCAGAGGTGCATACAAGGACATCGTAGACGGCAAGGCGGACATCATCATCTGTGCGCAGCCTTCAGACGAACAGCTAAAATATGCGGCCGACAACGGCGTAGAGCTTGAGATGGTAAAGATCGGAAGCGATGCTTTTGTGTTCATCGTAAACGAGACCAACCCTGTTTCGGACATTACCATCGACCAGATCAGAGGCATCTATTCAGGAAAGATAAAGAACTGGAAAGAGCTCGGGGGAAAAGACATTCCGATAGCTGCAATGCACAGGAATAAGGGGAGCGGGTCTCAGACGGCTCTCGAAAAACTCATGGGGAACGAGCCGATCAAGCCTGATTACACGACTCTTTTCGGAAGTCCGATAGGCTTCTCGTTCAGATACTATGTAACCGGAATGCTGGGTGAAGGAGGAGTGAAGATCCTTAAGATCAATGGCATTGAGCCTACAACCCAGACAATCGCTGACGGATCATATCCCATTGCCGGCGGTGTTTACGCGATATACCGCAAGGGCGAGACAAATGAGAATGTTTACAAGGCAGTTGATTTTATGCTCTCACCGCGGGGCCAGAAAATAATCGAACAAAGCGGATATATACCTGTAAATGTCAACTAAACATGCTATTATCATAATATGCTTATCTGAGGGGATTTAGGCGTCAGGAGGTGTGTTATGAAGCGAGTGATTCCTGTCTTATCGGCAGTTCTTTGTTTGGTCTTGTTATGCTCATGCAATAAAGCGGCATATTCCACCGTAGCCACATCAACGGTGGAAACAACCGAAACAACAGCTGCGCCGACCACGACAACCACTCCGGATCCAACTCCGACTCCTTCGCCTGCACAGAAGGCAAAGGTCACGGATGCGGTCAGAAAGACCTATAAAGCAACCAACTACGATTACATCTATAAGATCCCCGAGGTCACCATTGAAGGCATGGACATGACTGCCATCAATGCAAAGATCAAGAGTGAAGTGCTTGCCACCCAGAAAAAGAACAAGAAGGGAATGCCGAAGAACATCAAGAATTTCGGCTCGACATATACGTCTTTCAATGACGGCAGGATCTTATCAATATGCGTTGCCTCATACAGAAGACCTGAAGACATGTCATATCTCCCCGTATTCAATGTCTATAACATTGCTCTGGATACAGGCAAGCTTCTGACACCTGCGGAATTCATAGCCATGCAGGGATTAAAGGACGACGAATTCTTCTCTATGGTAAAGGCAAAAGGCATCAAGACATATAAGAACCTGTCGTATTCATACATCCGTCCGTTCTATTCGAAGACGGGAAAACTCTGCCTCATCACGATAGCTAAGAACGGAACACAAAAGTGTTATTACTCGACAACGGGAGACATTTGCGTTATCCCGGTCGAACTCGCATAAGAAAAGCAACCAGAACTAACATCTGAAAGCTCCGAATGTTAACTGCGGTTGGTGGACGCCCGCAGCTTATGCATTTACACTGTTGTTAAGAATAATTGCATAGGTGGGATATGTATGAGAAAACACTATTTGGACAACATCAGATGGGTCACGGTTGTGATCGTTTTGCTCTATCACGTTCTTTATATGTACAACGCGGAGGGGATCCTAGGCGGAGTCGGAAAGATAACTGACCTGAGCGTTCAGCACTACGACGTATTAATGTACCTTGTTTACCCCTGGATAATGCCGGTCCTGTACATTGTTGCGGGCATCAGCTCAAGGATCGTTCTCGATAAGCATACAAACAAGGAATTCATCAGGAGCAGGACAAGAAAACTCCTGGTCCCTTCGACGATCGGCGTTTTCGTCTTCCACTTCATCCAGGGATACGTCAGCATGTCGTTCGGCAACGCATTTGAGGAACTTTCCAAAGCGGGCGTTCCGGGCCCTGTGATATTTTTGATAATGGTTGCTTCGGGAAGCGGCGTCCTTTGGTTCTGCCATCTCCTCTGGATCTACAGCCTGATCCTTGTTCTTATCCGTAAGATCGAAAAAGGCCGTCTTTTGAGTCTTGGCGCAAAGGCACCTCTATGGCTCATCTTGCTGCTCTTCTTCCCGCTGTGGGGAGCAGCCCAGATCCTCAATGCGCCCATAATACCGGTCTACAGATTCGGATATTATCTTGCATTCTTCCTGGTAGGATACTATGTATTCTCAAATGATGAAGTCATTGAAAAGCTCAAGAAATATGCAGTCTGGTTTATGGCGGCAGGCTCTGCTTTATGTGTGGCATTTGCAGTGATCTATTTCTGGGTAAGCGGCGGAATGAACTATGCGGAAAAGCCGGTAAACGTCGGCCCTCTCTATGTTGCCTGCTCTTATATCGGATCGCTTGCGATGATCGCGGGATTCGCGAAGTTCGGAGACATCAGCAACAGGTTTACTGAGTGGATGAGCAAAAGGAGCTTCGGACTTTACGTTTTCCATTACCTCGGCATCTCGTCGATGGCGCTCATTTTCGCAAAGCCCGGATTGTTGCCGGCACCTCTTTGCTATATCATCAGCTTAATAGCAGGATTCGCGTTCGGATACGGCCTCTATGAACTTATCTCAAGGATCCCGTTCTACCGCTGGGCCGTACTGGGTATAAAGAAGGAGAAAAAGCATGTTCAAGGATAATCTGGTCCATCTTCGCAAGATAAAGCAGCTGACACAGGAAGACGTCGCCGACAAGGTTGGTGTCTCGAGGCAGGCCGTTGCAAAGTGGGAATCCGGAGAGACAGTTCCGGATCTTGATAAATGCAGGCTCCTGGCTGAGCTTTTCGGCGTGACATTGGACGACCTTGCAAACTTTGAACCTGAAGAGAATTACGGACTTGGTGTTCCGCCAAAGGGCAAGCACATGTTCGGTATGGTCACGGTCGGCGACAAGGGCCAGATCGTGATCCCTGCCAAGGCCCGCAAGCTTTTCGAGATATCCGCAGGAGACCAGCTGGTCATAGTAGGTGATGAGGGTCAGGGTCTGGCTATCCTGAAACCCGAGTATTTCCTGTCCATGGCCCAAATGATCGAAAAAGAGAAAACAGGCAACAGATAATTCCCGCAAGTGGTAAACTCTTTATATTAAATAAGAGTAACCGGACGGGGGAACTTCATGTACTATAAGATCGGAGAAAGGATCGAGCCTTTCGAGCCTGAATCATTTGAGAATATACCTTTCCAGTATGTAGCCGTTATCACTTCCGAAGAGTGGATAAACTCGAACCGCAAGTTCAACATGGGGATCGAGTGGGACCTCAATGTCAATGAGATCACCAGTACCGGTGCGGAAGTAAATATCGACTCATTAACCGGAACGTTCTGCATTCCGAGCCGCAAGGTATTTTCCGAAAGATATCATAACTTCGCGTTTGCCCTGGATGAGAAGGGCATCGTTTTCATCGACGATGAAGGCTTTGCTTCCAAGATAATCGAGCGCATCTCCAAGACGAAGAAGTACATCAATCCCTGCCTTGAGAAGTTCCTCTATGACTTCCTCGAGAGCATAATCCACAGGGACTATAAGATCTTAGAGCAGTTTGAGCTCAAGCTCGATGCGATGGAAGATGAGATCTTAAACGGTGATAACGAGGACTCCATCAAGGAGCTCAGTGAGATCAGGAGCAACATAAGAGATCTGCGCATACATTATGCCCAGCTCCTTGACCTGAGCCAGGAGCTTGAGGAAAACGAGAACGAGTTCTTCAGCGAGAACAACGAAAGATACTTCCATCTTGTCTGTCAGAGAGTTCAGACACTCTACGACATGACGACCTCGCTGTCAGATTACACGACTCAGATTAGAGACCTTAACCAGGCACAGATCGACTTAAAGCAGAACAAGATAATGACGGTCCTCACGGTCATTACCAGTATCTTCATGCCGCTTACTCTCATTGCAGGCTGGTACGGAATGAACTTCGTTTACATGCCGGAATTCCAGTCTCCGATTGCTTATCCGATAGTTATTGGCATAAGCATTGTGATAGTCGTCGCGAGCCTTATCTTCTTTAAAAAGAAGAAGTGGCTGTAACGGAGTCTTTAGTTAGTGATATACTTCTGAACAGGAATACAACTGACTTTATAAGTCTTGTTGGAGGGAAGATATGGCGTTTCTGCCAAAGAAGATAACATCATCACAGATAATCGTTCTCGGCTTTCTGGGCGCGATACTGATAGGAGCACTGCTGCTCATGCTCCCGTTTGCGACTGCGGACGGCAAGGGCGCATCTTTTGGCGATGCTCTTTTCACTGCAACTTCAGCCACATGCGTTACCGGTCTGATCGTTCAGGATACCGCTACATACTGGTCGTACTTCGGTCAGGCAGTGATCCTTATCATGATCCAGATCGGAGGAATGGGCGTCGTAACCATGGCGGTCGCGATATCCGTTGCTTCAGGCAAGAAGATCGGACTCATGCAGAGGAGTACGATGCAGGAGGCTATCTCAGCTCCGAAGATGGGCGGCATCGTACAGCTTACCGGATTCATTCTTAAGACGACCGCAGTGATCGAGTTCCTGGGCGCCGTTTGTATGGCTCCCGTTTTCTGCAGGGAATTCGGCCTCGGAAAAGGCATATGGTATTCGGTGTTCCATTCCGTTTCGGCATTCTGCAATGCAGGCTTCGACCTGATGGGCGCTAAAGAGAAGTTCTCTTCGCTCACGTATTTCATTGACAATCCTCTGATCAACATCGTGATCATGACGCTCATCATCGTGGGCGGTATCGGTTTCCTTGTATGGGAAGACGTCAAGACTAACAGGCACCATTTCAGAAAGTACCGCATGCAGTCAAAGCTAGTTCTTATTACTTCAGCTATCCTGATAGTACTGCCTGCGATCAGTTTCTTTGTTTCCGATTTCGCAGGGATGCCCCTGAAGACAAGGATCTTAGGTTCGATCTTCCAGTCGGTTACCACCAGAACGGCAGGCTTTAACACTGCAGACCTGACAAAGCTCGGTTCAGGCAACACAGCGGTCATGATCGTACTGATGCTCATCGGAGGATCTCCGGGATCCACCGCAGGCGGTATGAAGACAACGACACTGGCTGTCCTCATCCTGACTGCCGTTTCCGTTTTCAGACGCAAGGAGCACACCAACTTTGCAGGCAGGAGCATAGCGGACAGCGTCATGCGCAATGCGATTGCGATAGTCACGATGTATGTAGCGCTTTTCCTTACCGGCGGCGTTGTCATTACCGTTATCGAAAAGCTCCCCATGATGACCTGCATGTTTGAGACGGCTTCTGCCATCGGCACGGTGGGACTTACTCTCGGTATCACGCCGTCACTCGGAATGGTTTCACGCATAATACTGATATTCCTCATGTACATCGGCAGAGTCGGCGGACTTACGCTGATCTTCTCTGCTTTGACAACGAACCAGAGCAATATGGCAAGACTGCCCCAGGAAAAATTAACAGTCGGATAAGGAGATAAAAACATGAAATCAATCTTATTGATCGGTTTGGGACGTTTCGGAAAGTATGTCGCTAAAAAGCTCAATGACCTGAACCATCAGGTAATGGCAGTCGATACGGATGAGGACCGCGTAAATGCGATCCTGCCGTTCGTAACCAATGCCCAGATCGGTGACAGTACGAACCAGGAATTCATGGAGTCCCTGGGCGTTGATAACTACGATGTCTGCATCGTTGCCATCGGAGATAATTTTCAGAGCTCGCTCGAGACGGCTTTCCTTCTTAAGGAACTCGGTGCAAAGAAGGTAATTGCCCGTGCTTCCAAGGGCACGCAGGAGAAGATCCTCTTAAGGAACGGAGCCGACCAGGTCGTCTATCCTGAAAAGCAGCTCGCCGCATGGTGCGCGATCACCTGCACGTCAGACAGCATCATGGACTACATTGCGCTCAACAAGGAGTTCGCGATCTTTGAAATGGCCGTTCCTTCGGAATGGTACGGCAGGAGCGTCATCGAGATCGACATCAGAAAGAAGTACGGCATCAACATCTTAGGCATAATGAAGGACGAGCAGCTCAACACTTACATTCTGCCCGATACGGTATTTGAGCCCAACACATCCGTTCTCGTACTCGGAACGGACAAGGCAGTCCATAAGGCATTCAAGGTATAAGGGATTACTTCTCTTTTCCGGGCTGCAGGCTCAGTACGATTATCGCAGCGAAAACAAGAATTATTCCAAGGACCGCAGGAACCCCTGCGGTCTCTTTCATTACGAAGAAACCGAAAAGCGTGGCGGCGGCAGGCTCGACCGTGGCGAGCACCGCAGCTCTGCTTGCTGTCGTCCTGTTAAGCCCCAAGGTGTAGAGAAGGAACGGGATGACTGCGGTAACTATCGCTGTCAGGACTATGAATCCGAAGAGCTTCGGCATGCTTTCCGCGGCCGATATCTTTGCTGCGAGATCAGCCGGGTCAGCTACGAATATGGAGCCTAAACCCGCGATCAGGAATGTGTAGCAGGTAACGGTGAACGGGCTGTATTTCTTCAGCGCGAACGTTCCGAAGATGCTGTAAAGGCCGTATCCAAGGCCCGAACCGAGGCCTACGAGCACACCTATGACCGTAACCTTTCCGCCGAATCCGGATACCAGTACGCATCCTGCGAAAGCCAGAACGAGGGCAATTATCTTTCTTGAGGTTATCTTTTCCTTGAGGAAGATTACTGACAGAACCATTACCCAGATCGGCGAAGTGTAGAGCAGGATCGCCGCCGTGGACATGGTCATTAGACGTATGGCGGTGAAGTAGCAGCAGGTGAAAAAGAGGATGCTCACAAGGCCGAGAGCAAGAAACAGCGGAATGTCTTTGAAGCTGATCTTAAAGCCTTTCGGATCTTTTATGAGCAGTATCAGAGCGAATATGATTCCTGCCGTGACGAGTCTTACGCAGGCGACCTGGATAGAAGTGAACCCGAGGCCGTTCAGATGGCGCACGAATATTCCCATGCTGCCCCAGAACAGGCCGGCAATGATTATCAGGATATCGCCCATCGGGCTCTTTTTCGCAGCATCGTTTTCCATACGCCCGATTATAACATGCAGCTCTAGTGTTACAATTGTTGATAGCAAAATGCCGTTTGCGGAGGATTTGTTCTTGGATAAAAAGACCGGTTCGAAGATAAAGAAGATCATCAAGATAACGGTGATCGTGGTCCTGCTGTTACAGATAATCATCTATAACGGGGCAAGGCTGTATTTCAGACTGCCCGTAAAGGACTATTACGGCATCTCCGAGAGAGAGTTTCAGATCCCCGGCCTTTCGCAGAAAATGGTGCCGCAGGGCCTTGCTTATCTGGATGACGGAACATTTCTCATCGGCGGCTATCAGAGTAACGGAGCGCCTTCGCGCATATACAGATTTGACAGCAAAAGAAACAAAGAGGCAGGCTATGTCGTGCTCGGAGACGAGAACGGCACACCGGTCGCACCGCATGCCGGCGGCCTCGCAGTACACGGGGCATATGTGTATGTGACAGGTGAAGACGCGTGCATCTATATCTACAGTCTATCTGAAGTCGAGAGCGGTGAGAGCGGCAAGACCCTCAGCATGAAGGGAAGGATACATACAACATTCGGCGATGACAAGATCGAACCTGCGTGGATCTGCATAACGGAAGACCGCCTGATCACAGGTGAATTCTACAGGGAACCGAATTATCCGACACCTGATTCGCACATCTTTACAGGCCCTTCAGGTGAGCAGAACCATGCGCTGGCTCTCAGTTACAAGTTAAACGATCCGAATGGCCCCGATTTCAGTGTCGAAGCCGTTCCTTCGAAGATATATTCAATACCGGGCCTTGTTCAGGGTATGGCGGTCAAGGACGGAAAGTTCTGGATATCGCAGTCATGGGGAGTGGCCAAATCGACTATCCGCTGCTACGATGTTTCAGGAAGCGAAAAGACCGGGACAATGAAGACCGGAATTCACGAAATACCGGTATATACATTTGACAGCAGCACGCAGGTTACTTCTTTCGATGCTCCGCCCATGGCAGAGGAGATGGTGTTTGTTGACGGAAGGCTCTACATCATGAGCGAGTCGGCATCAGGCAAATACTTCTTCGGAAAGCTTACCGGCGGAAAATGGTGCTACTCGACTGACGTCAGCAGGATCTGAGATAGGCTTCCTCTGGGATGCCGATGTCTCTTACGATAACTTCTCCCGCATATTCCGGGCCGATGCCGTTTGCAAGCCCCGTCTTCATCTTTCCGAACGTGATGGTGACCGTCGCATGAATGCCCGCGCCCGTAAGATCACCTGAATCTGAATTGATGCCTGAAGGCATGTCGATCGCTATCACGTGCTTAAATCCTGCACTGTCCGCATCCCTTAAAAGCTGTGCCTTGTCTTCGCGAAGCCTCGATTTCAGTCCGATGCCGAAGACTGCGTCAACGAGGACATCAAAGCCCTTTAAGTCGAACTTCTGTGCGAATACGGGCGTTGATCCGGCTTTCTTATACTCGGATAACTGGTGCAGGAATTCCCAGCTTGCGTGCTCTAAGTTGCCCGTGATCACGACCGCCGGCGGAGTGCTTATCTTTTTGTTACTGTTCAGGATATTGGCAACACAGATGCCGTCAGCGCCGTTGTTCCCGGTGCCGCAGAGAATGAGGATCTTTTCTGAAGCGAAATGCTCTTCTATGTAAGATGCGACTTCGCGCGAAGCGTTTTCCATCAGCGTAAGTGACGGAATTCCCATGACATCTATTGCGTAGCGGTCTGCTGCTTTTGCCTGTGTGCCTGTGATCATGTTTTCAATGATATCACACAAAAAACAGGACCGCTCCATGGCAAGAGCGGTCCATCTTTTTCCAAAAGAGGCAATATTAAATTATTAGTCAAAAAGTGATGTGGAGAGGTATCTGTCACCGGAGTCAGGGAGAAGAACTACGATGTTCTTGCCCTTGTTCTCGGGACGTGAAGCGAGGATGGAACCTGCCTTGAGTGCAGCACCGGATGAGATACCTACGAGGATACCCTCTGTAATTGCGAAACGCTTGCCTTCAGCGAAAGCGTCCTCGTTCTCGATAGCGAGAACTTCATCATAGATGTTGGTATCAAGAGTCTCAGGAACGAATCCTGCACCGATGCCCTGGATCTTGTGAGCACCTGCTGTTCCCTTGGAAAGAACAGGGGATGATGCAGGCTCAACTGCAACAACCTTAACGTTAGGATTCTGTTCCTTGAGGTACTTGCCCGTACCGGTAACGGTTCCGCCTGTACCTACACCTGCTACGAAGATGTCGACCTTGCCTTCGGACTGGTTCCAGATCTCGGGACCTGTTGTCTTGTAGTGGATGGCAGGGTTTGCAGGGTTAACGAACTGTCCGAGGATCACAGAATCGGGAATCTCTTTGTTGAGTTCATCAGCTCTTGCGATGGCACCCTTCATTCCCTTTGAACCGTCTGTGAGAACGAGCTTTGCACCGTAAGCTGCGAGGAGCTTTCTTCTCTCAACGCTCATTGTCTCAGGCAGAGTGAAGATAGCCTGATATCCTCTTGCTGCAGCAACAGCTGCGAGACCGATACCTGTGTTTCCGCTGGTAGGCTCGATTATCGTTGCACCGGGCTTGAGGAGTCCCTTTTCCTCGGCATCAAGGATCATTGCGTAAGCGATCCTGTCCTTTACCGATCCTGCCGGGTTCAGGTATTCGAGCTTAGCGAGAAGCGGAGTCTCAAGACCTGCTTCTTTGCTGTAGCGTGAAGCCTTGAACAAAGGTGTGTTGCCGATGAGCTGTGTAAGATTCTCTTTGATCTGTGACATGGTATTATCTCCTTCAATCAATTGTTTATATTTTACCGCTTATTAGATTGCTGCAAAGCCTTTCTCGAGATCGGCGATGATGTCATCGATGTGCTCTGTGCCGATGGAAAGACGGATCGTGTTCTGGTAGATACCAACATCGTTGAGCTCTTCTTCGGAAAGCTGTGAGTGTGTTGTGCTTGCAGGGTGGATTACAAGGCTCTTAACGTCTGCTACGTTAGCGAGGAGTGAGAAGATCTCGAGGTGATCGATGAAGTCGAACGCTTCCTTCTTGCCGCCCTTTACGTTGAATGTGAAGATGGAGCCGCCGCCGTTGGGGAAGTACTTCTTGTAGACTTCGTGATCAGGGTGATCTGCGAGTGCAGGGTGGAAGACCTTCTCAACCTTCGGATGATTTGTAAGATATTCAAGAACCTTATTTGTATTTTCGATGTGACGCTCTACGCGGAGAGAAAGTGTCTCTGTGCCCTGGAGGAGCAGGAATGCTGCGAAAGGTGAGATGGAAGAACCGGTGTCACGGAGCAGGATGGCTCTGATGTAAACTGCGAATGCTGCAGGGCCTGCCGCCTCTGTGAACTTAACTCCGTGATAGCTGGGGTTGGGTTCGGAGATCCAGGGATACTTGCCTGACTTAGCCCAATCGAACTTACCGGAATCAACGATAACGCCGCCCAATGTCGTGCCGTGACCGCCGATGAACTTTGTAGCGGAATGAACTACGATGTCTGCACCGTACTCGATAGGTCTGATGAGGTAAGGTGTACCGAAAGTATTGTCGATAACGAGCGGGATGCCTGCTTCGTGAGCGATCTTAGCGAGTGCTTCGATATCCGGGATGTCAGAAGAAGGGTTGCCCAATGTCTCGATGTAGAGAGCCTTTGTGTTGGGTCTGATGGCTGCTTTTACTTCTTCAAGGTCATGGATGTTGACGAATGTTGTCTCGATGCCATAAAGAGGAAGTGTGTGTGCAAGGAGGTTCTCGGAACCGCCGTAGATGGTCTTCTGTGCTACGATGTGTTCGCCCTTAACTGCGAGAGCTTCGATTACATATGTGATCGCTGCTGCGCCTGATGCTACTGCAAGACCTGCTACGCCGCCTTCGAGAGCTGCGATCCTGTCTTCGAAAACACCCTGTGTGGAGTTTGTAAGTCTGCCGTAGATGTTGCCTGCGTCAGCAAGTCCGAAACGTGCTTCGGCGTGTGCTGAATTACGGAATACGTAAGATGTTGTTGCGTAGATCGGTACTGCTCTTGCGTCACTTGCGGGATCCGGCTGTTCCTGGCCTACGTGAAGCTGAAGGGTTTCGAATTTATAATTTTTGTTGCTCATAATGATTTCTCCTTTTAGTTAAATGATTTTTTTGTATTTCTGTTTTGGTGATAAGGAAGCTGTAATTTTGAATAAAAAAAGGAGCCTTCCTTCGCGCTCCTTCTCATCATCATTTGGTTATATTATCCGGTTTCACATTCGTGTATCCTGGTCGTCCACATGACAAGAGAAGCACTCGATTTCCATCTCGTACCAACAAGGCATCATACACATGCACATGGACTTACGATATGTAGCAGACATTTGGGCTCCTCCTTTCCTGAAAAACACTATAACCCACTCGGTTAGTAGGTAATATACACGACCACTTCCATGATGTCAAGCACCGATTTAAATTTTTTTCTGACCATTGACAATAAAGGCTTCATGGTTCATATTATTCGTACCTACCAAAACGGTAGGTAAATAGTAAAAATATTCAGATACTTTACATATAAAGATCTGATGAGGAGGAAAACTATGATATACGCTGACAATGCGGCTACGACCAGGATGAGCCGTTCCGCCATCGAAGCAATGCTGCCTTATATGGATAAATTATATGGAAATCCTTCAAGCCTTTATTCTTTCGGACAGGAAGCAAAAGAGGCGCTCGAGGATGCCAGGGCAAGAGTTGCAAAGTGCCTTGGCTGTGATCCCAGGGAGATCACCTTCACATCCGGCGGAAGCGAAGCTGACAACCAGGCTATCTTCTCGGCTGCAAGGCTCGGAGAGAGAAAGGGAAAGAAGCATATTATCTCAACGGCTTTCGAGCACCATGCCGTGCTTCACACGCTGGACAAGTTAAAGAAGCAGGGATTTGAGATCACTCTGCTTGACGTTCATAAGAACGGAATCGTAACGGCGCAGCAGGTTGCAGACGCGATCCGCGAGGATACATGCCTTGTAACGATCATGTTTGCAAACAACGAGATCGGAACTATTCAGCCCATCGCCGAAATAGGAAAGGTATGCAGGGAAAAGCAGGTGCTTTTCCATACTGATGCGGTTCAGGCGGCAGGACATTTAAAGATAAATACTGTTGAACAGAACATCGACATGCTCTCGCTGTCTGCTCATAAGTTCCACGGTCCCAAGGGCATCGGCGTTCTCTATGCAAAGCGCGGCATCATGCTCGATAACGTCATCAACGGAGGCGCACAGGAAAAAGGAAAGAGAGCAGGAACGGAGAACCTTTCGGCTATCATGGGCATGACGGTTGCACTGGAAGAGGCAGTTGCCGGAATCGATGAGAATGCAAAGAAACTCACGGCACTTCGTGACCGCCTTATAGAGGGACTCGACAAGATACCGTACGGTGAACTCAACGGTGACAGGAACAACCGTCTGCCGAGTAATGTTAACTACTGCTTTGAGGGTATCGAAGGCGAATCGATGCTGCTTCTTCTGGATGACAAAGGAATCTGCGCATCGTCAGGAAGCGCATGCACATCCGGTTCACTTGACCCGAGCCACGTTCTTCTTGCAATCGGAAGACCGCACGAGGTTGCACACGGATCACTCAGGCTTTCACTGGGTGAAGACATGACTGAAGATGATATTGATTATCTTATAAAGTCAGTAACTGAAGTAGTTACATATCTAAGAAACATGTCACCGTTCTGGCGTGATCTTGTTAACGGCAAGAGAACACACGTTTTCGCAGAATAAGAGAGGAGAATAATCATGGCATTATACAGTGAAAAAGTAATGGATCATTTCAGGAATCCCAGAAACGTAGGCGTCATCGAGGACGCCGACGGTGTAGGTGAAGCAGGAAATCCTGTATGCGGCGACATCATGAAGATCTACCTTAAGATCGAAAATGACATCATAAATGACGTTAAGTTCGAGACATTCGGATGCGGAAGCGCGATCGCTTCAAGCTCAATGGCTACAGAACTCATCAAGGGCAAGCCGATCAGCGAAGCTGCAGAGCTCACAAACAAGGCTGTAACTGAAGCTTTGGACGGACTTCCTGCAGTAAAACTTCACTGCTCAGTTCTTGCCGAGGAAGCGATAAAGGCTGCTCTTAAGGACTATTTCGACAAGAACGGGATCGAATACGATCATGAGAAGTTTGCACCTCACGAAGACTGCGCACACTGCTGTGAGACACCTGAGAGTGCAGCCGGCAAAAATTGTAAATGATCCGTCTTTGTGGCAAGATTGACCATAAGGAAGGTATAGAAAAATGATGATATCAACCAGGGGACGCTATGCGCTTCGTGTTATAGTCGATCTTGCAGAGAATTCGGTTGACGGATATGTTCCGATGCGTGAAGTGGCAGAAAGACAGGGTCTTTCCCTCAAGTATCTTGAGAGGATCCTGCCTCTTCTCGTGTCTGAACATCTGGTGGAAGGCGTACACGGAAAGGGCGGCGGATACCGTCTTTCCAAGGAGCCTTCGAAGATCTCAGTCGGAGAGGTGCTAAGGATCACGGAAGGTGACATAGCGCCCGTTGCCTGTCTTGAGAACAATGCCGTCAAATGTGAGCATATCAACGACTGCCGCACTCTTCCCGTCTGGAAGGGCTTAAATGACCGTATCAACGAATATCTGGACAGCGTTTCGATCGCTGACCTGATGAAGGACATTCACTGATCACCATGACCAGTCCCGCCGAGATAGAACAGGACCTGAGGAAAGACAAGGTCTTTCATAACAGGATCTTTGCAAAGTTTACCAAGGCAATAAGAACTTATGAGATGCTCTCGCCGGGCGATAAGGTAGCTGTCTGCATTTCAGGCGGCAAGGATTCCATGCTCATGGCAAAGCTCTTTCAGGAGCTTAAGCGCCAGGACAAGTTCCCGTTTGAACTGATATTTCTCGTAATGGATCCGGGGTACAGCCCTGAGGTCAGAACACAGATCAAAAGCAACGCGGAGCTCATCGGAGTGCCGATTACCGTTTTCGAGAACAAACTATTCGATGTCGTTTCCGAAAAGGAAAAGTCTCCGTGTTTTCTGTGCGCCAGGATGAGGCGCGGGGCCCTTTATTCAAAGGCAAAAGAACTCGGATGCAACAAGATCGCACTCGGTCATCACTACGATGACGTCATCGAGACGACGCTTATGAGCATGCTTTGGAGCGGCCATGTCGAGACCATGATGCCCAAGCTGCACAGCAAGAACTATGAGGGTATGGAACTGATCCGCCCGATGTATCTTGTCAAAGAGCAGGACATCATTGAGTGGAAAGACAGATACAATCTCAAGTTCTCAGACTGTGCCTGCAGAGTGGCTGATTCAAGGAGCGAAGAAGGGTTCTCTTCCAAGCGCAGACAGACAAAGGAACTGATAAAAGAGCTGCACAAAACAAACCCCGAAGTTGAGGCGAACATAATGAGCAGCATGGAAAACGTCAGCCTCGACAGCGTCATCTCATATACGAAGGACGGGGTCTTCCACAGCTTCATGGATGACTACCGTGACGATCAGGTTTAACCCGATATTTCACACTTTTAAACTTTATGAGACACAAGGCTACCAATTCCCTTTGATACAATTTGGGCATCAAAGGAGGTGCCTGCCATGAGTATTGATCTGACCAAGATGCCTAAGATAGGTTTCGGACTTATGAGACTGCCGGAGACCGACGGAGCGATCGACATCGCAAAAGTCTGTGAAATGGCCGATGCCTATATGGCAGCGGGATTCACGTATTTTGATACCGCATATGTCTACCACGGCGGCAACTCCGAGAAAGCGGTAAAGGAAGCCATAGTCAAAAGACATCCGAGAGATTCCTTCACGCTCGCGACAAAGCTTCCCGCATGGTGCATCAACTCATTGGAAGACAGGGACAAGATCTTCAATGAGCAGCTTGAAAGATGCGGAGTCGATTACTTCGACTTTTACCTGCTGCACAGCATCGAAGATGGAAACAACTACAACAACTACGTTAAGTACGACTGCTTCAACTGGGGCATTGAAAAGAGGGCGCAGGGGAAGATAAAGCACTTCGGTTTTTCTTTCCACGGCACACCCGAGCTTTTAGTTAAGGTGCTCGATGAACATCCGGAAATAGAGTTCGTACAGATCCAGCTAAACTATGCTGACTGGGACAACAAGATCGTTCATTCAGGCGAACTCTACAAGATATTGAGTGAACGCAATATTCCGATAATCGTAATGGAGCCCTGTAAGGGCGGCACTCTCGCAAGGCTTGATGACGAGTGTTCTGAGATACTTAAGCAGATCCGTCCAGACAAGTCTGTTGCATCCTGGGCTTTCCGTTTCGTGGGAAGCCTTCCCGGTGTTACTACGATCCTGAGCGGCATGTCCACGCAGGATCAGATCGATGACAACATGAATACTTTCAAGAATTTCGAGCCGCTCACTGATGAAGAAAAGGCTGCGATCGAAAAGGTTAAGGAGATCATGTTCCGCGTTGAGCTCATAGGCTGCACAGCCTGCAGATACTGCGTTGACGGGTGCCCCATGAGGATCAGCATTCCCGATGTCATCAGTGCGGTCAACACAAAGCGTAAGTTCCCGGGGGATTTCAGGCCGAACTTCTTCTATAACGGACTCGTTGACAGAGACGGAAACGGAAAGTCATCCGCGTGCATCGGCTGCGGCCAGTGCGAAGGAGTCTGTCCCCAACATCTGCCGATAATCAGTATAATGAAGGAAGCGGCAGAGAAGTTCGAATCAAATAACTGATCCTGCCGGATCGGTGATGAAGGACGACAAGAAAGAAACCATCAAAGTAGCAGGCATTTGTTTTTTAGGGGTCCTGATGTTCGGAGGAGCAGGGGCCTACCTTCTGTTCGGCAATGATAAGAGTACCACCCGTACTGAACAGATACTGTATGCTGCCATTGCCGGTTTTCTGATGTTGCTTTGTCTGGCAGTCGCGATCCTTTTTATCTATTCGTACTATAAAAAGCATGTTAATCCCCCGGAAGGCAAGACCGATGAAGATATCAGGAGAGAGTCAGCGATCCACCAAAAGCTTCCCGGCAAAGACATGTACGATGTCATCAGACGCTACAGGAAGAGAAACTACAGAAACAGGGTCCTTGCCATAGGTTTCGCATGTGTTCTGATCATTGCCCTCTTCCTGATAAAGATGTCCGGTGAATTCGACATGGACTGGCGGATCAGCGTTGCCCTTGGCGTGCTGACGATCATCGTGACTTTTGTCATCGCGGGCAAAAAGGAATTCTCATATTCGGGTGAACTCGATTTTAAGAAGGCCGTTGCAAAATCAGGTGCAGATCCTGTCCGTTTAAATGCTGATTTCATGATGGGTTCCCACTTTGCGCTGCCTGACGGAATGGTCATGCTCGGCAGGGATTATCTGGTAGTTTTCGCGAAAGGTCTCTGTGAAGTGGCAGATGTCAGCAAGATAGCAAAGATCAGCAAGGATTGCTTTTCGTCGACGGTAAACGGCTCAAAGTTCACGACTTACAGGGTCAAGATCTTCATGAATGGCGGCGGCTGGTTAAGGTTCAGTTTAAGGGATAATATTGAAACGGATCTGTTGCTTAATGAGTTCAGGCTCAGAGGCATCGGATATGAGGATGAAGGCGAAAAGACCGAGAAGGAAATACGGGCGGAAAGAAAAAAGAAGTAGATCGCCTGCTAACTGTCTATATCGAAAAACGATAAATTATTATTGAAAATCAAAAGGACATGTGGTAGTCTCTTTCTATCGGAGGGACAGATACATGAAAGAAAACAAATCCTCAATAGCTGCATACATAATAACCGGCATACTTGCGCTGGCCTTTGTACTGATGTTGGCCGCATTTATCTTTCTGCCGCTGTTTAATCTTCTGGCCATCCTGCTCCTGGATGCGGTCTTCCTTATTATCCTCATAGTCAATCTTGCAAAGAAGAAGCATAAGGCAGCAAAGGTCTGCTCGATCGTTTTCATCTGTGTTTTCACGGCATACGCTCTGTTTGCGAGCATGTTCACCATGCCGGTCAGTGTAAATACCAGATGGCAGTATCCGGTCGCGATGAAATATTCCCACAAGCCCGGTTACAAGGATGATTTCTTTCCGGAAAAGATTCCTGATTCCGCGAAAAACATACATTTCGACTTCCTGCCGAGTTTCCTTCAGGGAACAGGCCATGCCTGCTTAAGCTTTACGGCAGATGAGGAATACGTATCCGAACTGAAGGCCAGACTTGAGAAAGAAGCAAAACATGCTGTTAAGTACAACGATATCGGTGAACTAGTAAAAACGCTTCCGAAAGAAAAATCGGATTACGGCGGACAGAAGGTCATATCCATGTATACCGGTGACTTCATCAACGAGCATCCGGATTCGATGGCATATATCATCAAGACCAATTACAACTGGAATCATCCGCATAACCAGGTTGTCCTGATCGACGGAAACGACGTGTTATTCACTGAACAGTGACATATATAGTCGGGACCTGAATAAAAAACAAAGAAAAACTGAATATCCCGTATACTGCGATTGATAGAATGGAAACACTAAATCATGTGAGGTGTTCTATGCTGGATCTCAAAGGTAAATGGGTACTCGTAACCGGTGCATCAAGAGGAATAGGAAGGCTTGCTGCAAAAGCAATGGCAGGGCAGGGCTGCAACCTGATCCTTCAGAGCAGGAACACGGAACACACGGTTTCTCTTGAAGAAGAACTTAAGGCTCTCGGTGCAGAGGTTTATTCATTCGCAGCTGATCTTAATGACATCCCTTCAGTACTGAAGATGCTCGAAGACATCGATGCTTTGAGAGTCGACGTTGATATCGTTCTCAATAACGCGGGACTTCAGATCGCTTATAGGACTGATTACTATAAGACACCTGCTGAAGACTATACGGTCAGCTTCAACGTCAACACGATATCTCCCGCAATGATCTGCTATCACTTCCTCCCGAAGATGGTAAGCCGCGGTTTCGGACGCATCGTAAACACGACCAGCGGCATAGATAAGGAACCGGAACAGGCAGGCTATTCCGCTGCAAAAGCGGCTCTCGATAAGATAACCAAAGACATGGCATCAAAGCTCGGCGGAACGGGCGTTTCGATGAACCTCGTTGATCCGGGCTGGTGCAGGACAGATCTTGGCGGCCCAAACGCTCCCAACGCGCCTGAAAGTGCGCTCCCCGGAGTAATTGCTCCTGCATTTACAGAAGAAAAGGTCAACGGACAGATCTTCCACGCGCAAGATTTCAGCGGCCTCAGTCTTGAGGCGGCAGTGGAAAAGATCAACAGCGAGAACTGATCCGGGAGTGTATATTTTTAGGTTGTTTAGTATAATTTCCGTAATGCCCTGTATTTTTGCAGGGATCTCGAAAAGGAAACAGGTGACCTATGTTAGAAGTATTTGCTGTTATTTCGCTCTGCAGAGTGAACAGGAGAAATGCCCTTGCCAGGGGCAGAAAACCGGGCGGATTCATTGCGCTTACCATCATTCTCTGGGTAGTCTTTGAGTTTATCGGAATGATCGCCGGAACGATCATCTTAGGTTCCGATAACGGATATCTTACGGTCCTCTTAATCGCACTCCCCTGTGCGGGCTTAGGCGGATTGATCTCTTTCCTTATCGCGAAAAACTGCCCTCAGGGCAACTATGTCGACCCGAGCACCATTGCAAAGCCTGTAATGACAGTAGGTCCCAACGGCGCGCCGATCTACGGAAATCCCAACATTCCCGCATATCAGATGCAGCAGGTCCCCGTTCAGCCCATGCAGCCTGTACAACCGATGCAGCCGGTCCAGCCGGTGCAGGGGGCAGGCCCCGTGGCCGGAATGCGCTACTGCAGATACTGCGGTGCCGCAAACAACAGCACGAGCAAATTCTGCGAATCCTGCGGACAGAATATCGAGTAAGCAAAAAGGGCGCTTTCATCAAAGCGCCCTTAATTTTTCTGTTTACCGTTTGATCAGAACGTTTTGTAGATTGCGATCTCAACTTCCGAGCCTACGATGTGTACAGTAACGTCATCTGCAAGGTTGGCGACGATGGACTTTTCAAGATCGTCCAATGCGTCTTTTGCTTCCTGCCTGGTTTCGTTTTCGATAGAAGAGATATAAGTGCTCATTGTCCATGAATAGTTGCACGCATGAGTGCCCATCTGGCACCCCATGCTCATGATGCCCATGGCCTGATCTGTCATGGCTTTTGTCTCAGGGTCATCAGGAAGGGTAAGGATCTCGATCATCTCACGGATCTTGCCCATGAAGCTCTTTGCGGCAGAGTTCTTGCCGGAGGTGGCGACTGAAAGGATCTCTTTTCTTGTCTGAAGATCCATGGGGATCTCGGTCTTGAGATGTACCTCAATGACATCACCGCTGGTCTCGAGCCAGAAACTGCCGAGGAGTTCATTGGTGAAGGAATTCATGAGGCCCATGAGTTCTTCGGAGAGAAGGCGGAGACGGAGTTCCGATTTATGATCCAGGTCGCAGTAAGCGGCTGTCTTTCTTGTAAGTTCCAAAGCTTTTTCCTTACCGGAACCGGTAGAGGAGATATTGATAGATTCTGTTTTCATAAATTGATCCTCGTTAAAAAATCTTGATAAGAGGATTATACACTACAAATTCAAGGGCATTTTATTGAAGTATTGTTTATTTGCAACGCTTTTGTTACAATTCTCGAACTGACTTTTTATATATAGAAAAACAAAGCAATGACGAACGTTAAGAAAGACAGATCTTATATTAGGAAACTCCTTACGATAGCCATCCCCATGATGGTTCAGAACGGAATCTCCAACTTCGTAAACCTGCTCGACAATCTCATGATCGGACGGGTCGGTACGAACGCGCTTTCAGGCGTCGCCATTGCAAACCAGCTGACGTTCGTCTTCTTCCTCGTCATCTTCGGAGCAACTGCGGGCGCGGGAATCTTCACCGCTCAGTACAAGGGCAACGGCGATGATGAAGGAATCAGATACACTTTCCGTTTTAAGATAGTCTTCAATACGGTCATCGCAGCCATCTGCGTATTGCTTTATGCGCTGCTTTCACCGCTCCTCATAAACCTTTTCCTTCAGGGAGAAGGTGATCCTGCCGATGCCGCGGAAACACTTCAGATAGGCATTGATTACATGCGCATCATCCTCATAAGCCTGATCCCGATCGGACTTACGCAGGCATATGCGGGTACATTAAGAGACCTTGGCGCCACAAAAGTCCCCATGTACGCATCAGTAGCAGCGATCCTTGTAAACCTCGTTGGAAACTGGATCCTGATCTACGGTCACTTCGGGCTTCCCGCACTCGGTGCGTCAGGTGCCGCCATAGCGACTGTCATCTCAAGGTTTGTGGAGATGGCGATCCTTATCGTTTATACAGGTACTCACTCAAAGCAGTTCCCGTTCATCAAGGGTGCGTTTTCTCATTTCAGGATACCGGCAAACCTTGCCGGAAGGTTCATCCTCAAAGCCATTCCCTTGATGTTTAACGAAGCGCTTTGGTCCCTCGGAATGACTGTCATCAACCAGTGCTATTCCTACAGGAGCCTTGATGCCGTAGCAGCCATGAACATTCAGTCCACCATCTGGAATGTCATGGGTGTTGCGTTCATTGCCATGGGAGAGGCTGTAGGCATCATGATGGGCCATATTCTCGGTTCCGGCGATCTTGAGAATGCAAAGCATAAAGCCGGAAAGATGCGTGTTGTAACGGTTATCTGCGGCATTATCTTTGCCGTGATAATGGCTTGCATTGCGCCGTTTTTTCCGTATCTTTACAACACGTCTGACAACATCCGCTCACTTGCGACGGGCTTCATCCTGATCGCTGCTTGCGCGATGCCGTTTGTTGCCTACACGCATGCATCGTACTTCATCATTAGATCAGGCGGAAACGCGCTTATCACGGTGCTCTTCGACAGTATCTACACGTGGTGTATTGCCGTTGCTGCGGCATTTGTCATGAGCCGTTTTACTAATCTGAGTGTTACCTGGATGCTTGCAGTCGTAAACGGACTTGAAGTCATCAAGTGCTTCATCGCTTTTATTATGGTAAGGTCCGGAATCTGGATAAAGAACATTGTTAGGGATTAAGACTTTGTGAGCGGACTTCCGCACAAGCGTAGCGCGGAGGACCGTAGCGAACAGAGTCTTAATTCCGTTTCGGAAATCGCTCACAAAGATATTCTTTCACTCTACGAAGCTTCGCTTAATCTTTGGAATTGTTAAAGAGCGGCATCAGAGTGCACTGGACGATGCCGTGGCTCCAGAAATCCTTGCGAGGCAGGCCTTTTGCCTGAGTGAGCATGCATGAGTTCAGTGCTCCGTGTGCAACGATGAGAACGTCTTTTCCTTCTTCGCGGAGAGGCCTGATCACTTCATCAAGGAAATTGCCTGTTCTTGCGTAAAGCTCATCAAGGCTTTCACCTGCGTCTTCAGGCGCGATGTATTCTTCGGGATGCTGGAAAAGAACGTTGATGGGGCAGTCAGGTATGTCGAAACTGCGTTCAATGCCTTCGTATACGCCGAATGCCATTTCCTTGAGCCTGTCATCGACTATTATCGGAACGTTACGGCCTTTGAGGATGATCTCTGCAGTCTCTCTGGCTCTGACCAGGGGTGAACAATAGCATACGTCGAAATGCACGTCAGCATACTTTTCGGCAGCTTCCGCAGCCATGACACGCCCCTCATCGCAAAGAGGAATGTCAGTCCTGCCCTGAAGCTTTTTGAGCTTGTTCCATTCGGTTTTTCCGTGTCTTAAGATGTAGATCATAACTGTAAAAGTGTACTTATAACGCGGCCAAAATACAAATATCCCGCAAAAGTGTGAAAAAGCGGTGCATTATGCAGGTTTTGGTTTACAGAAAGATGCTGTTCGATTTATGCTTTTAAAAATGCATAAAGGAGACGAATCCCATGAAGGTTTTATTTATCGGCGGAACAGGACAGATCAGCAGTGCCATCGTAAGAAGGCTCGCAGCAGACAAGTTTTATGATGTCTGGCTCTTAAACCGCGGAAACAATCCTGCTCCGGAAGGCGTTCATCAGATCACTGTTGACGTGAACGATGAGGCAGCGGTTGCCGAAGCCATCAAGGATTACACCTTTGATACGGTATGCGAGTTCATAGGCTTTGTACCCGAACAGGTCGAGCGCGATTACAGGCTCTTCAAGGAGAAGACCAGACAGTACATCTACATCAGTTCGGCTTCTGCTTACCATAAGCCTGCCGCGGGATACGTTATAACAGAGGGCACGGCGCTTGCAAATCCCCACTGGCAGTACTCAAGGGACAAGATCGCCTGCGAGGAATACCTGATGAAGAAGTACAGGGAAGATGGCTTCCCGGTAACGATTGTAAGACCCAGCCACACCTATGACGAGAAGCACATCCCGCTCGGAGTTCACGGCAAGAAGGGTTTCTGGCAGGTCGTTAAGCGCATGATGGACGGCAAGCCCGTCATTATCCAGGGAGACGGATCTTCGCTCTGGCATCTGACGTTCAACGAGGATTTCGCTGTCGGATTTACCGCCCTTATCGGCAACCGTCACGCGATCGGCGAGGCTTTCCAGATCACCGGAGACGAGGTGCTCACATGGAATCAGATCTACGCCACCATTGCTGATGCACTCGGCGTGGAACTCAAGCCTTACTATGTTTCTTCAGAGTATCTGTCTGCCGTCGGCGACAAGTACGGCTTCGATTTCGAGGGAAGCCTGACGGGCGACAAGTCTGTGTCTGTTGTTTTCGATAATACAAAGCTCAAGCGCCTTGCGCCTGACATGAAGACGACCGTGCCTTTCCATAAGGGCGTCAGGATAGCGCTCAAGTATGTTCTTGACCATCCTGAATGCAGGGTTGAAGACATCGAGTTCGACCGCTGGTGTGACCGCGTGATAGAAGCTCTCGAGAAGTCGAAAGAGTCAATATAATATAGGCGAGTATTGACAAATCTCGTCCTTGCGCGTTATATTTGTTCAAAACCGAGTGACTCGGAAATAGTACCCGGAGCACACCGATCAACGAGAGAGCCGCAGATGGTGGGATTGCGGATTTGAGGTGCCGGAGAATGGATCCGAAGACGGGCGGGCAGGAAATGGCCCGACGGGAACTCCCCCGTTATCCGCAGAGCGCGTTTGTTGGAACGTGAACCAGAGTGGACTGCCAACCTCATAGAACCCGGCAGTCAAAACAGGTGGTACCGCAGTATATTCTGTCCTGTGCTTTTTAAGCACGGGACTTTTTTATTGCGACGGAAAGTAAATAACACTACACCATGCTTTCCGGCAGGCCAACATCTTGCCGCCAGGATGAAAGGAGCCCATTATGGCAGACAAAGCAAAGAGAATTTTTCTGACGGAAGATGAGATGCCGAAGCAGTGGTATAACGTCCGTGCGGACATGAAGATCAAGCCCGCACCGCTGATCCATCCCGCAACTCATGAGCCTCTTACAGTTGAGCAGATGTCACCCATCTTCTGCGAAGAGCTCTGCAAGCAGGAACTGGACAACGACACAAGATACATCGACATCCCGGATGAGGTCCTCGAGTTCTACAAGATCTTCAGACCTTCACCCCTGATCCGTGCTTACCAGCTCGAAAAGGAGCTCGGTACACCCGCTCACATCTACTACAAATTCGAGGGAAACAACACTTCAGGTTCCCACAAGCTCAACTCTGCTGCAGCTCAGGTCTACTACGCAAAGAAGCAGGGATTAAGCTCCATCACTACTGAGACAGGCGCAGGCCAGTGGGGTACGGCTCTTGCAATGGCAAGCGCATTCTTCCACATCCCGCTCACCGTTTACATGGTTAAGTGCTCTTATGAGCAGAAGCCTTTCAGAAAGTCTGTCATCCAGTCATTCGGAGCTGACATCATTCCTTCACCTTCCGACACGACGGAAGTAGGACGCCAGATCCTTGCCAAGTTCCCCGGAACAGGCGGATCATTAGGATGCGCTATCTCTGAGGCAGTCGAAAAGGCTACACACACCGAGAACTCCAGATACGTATTGGGTTCTGTTCTTAACCAGGTTCTCCTCCACCAGTCAATCATCGGTGAAGAGGCTCATATCCAGATGGAGAAGGCCGGCGAGTATCCTGATATCGTCATCGGATGTGCAGGCGGCGGATCCAACCTCGGTGGCATTATGTCAGCATTCATGAGAGACAAGCTCACAGGCAAGGCTGATCCTGAGATCATTGCTGTCGAGCCTGCTTCCTGCCCTTCGCTTACAAGGGGAAGATTTGCATACGACTTCTGCGATACAGGTCACGTTTGCCCTCTCGGCAAGATGTATACCCTCGGTTCAGAGTTCATGCCCTCACCTTCACATGCAGGCGGCCTGAGATATCACGGAATGTCTCCTATCGTTTCACAGCTCTATCACGACGGTTACATGAGAGCTGTCGCAGTTGAGCAGACAAAGGTTTTCGAGGCAGCTACGCTCTTCGCAAGAACAGAGACCATCCTTCCTGCGCCTGAGTCATCACACGCTATCCGCGCTGCTATCGACGAGGCTCTCAAGTGCAAGGAGACGGGCGAAGCAAAGACGATCCTGTTCAACCTCACAGGTACAGGCTACTTCGATATGACCGCATATCAGGCATATCACGACGGAAAGATGTCGGATATCATCCCGACAGACGAGGACCTCGAGAAGGGCTTCGCTACGATCCCGGTCGTAGAGTAACAGATTAATCCATTCCAAACCTTGTGATTTCGTTTTCGTCCCGGATGCCAAAATGGCGTCCGGGCTTTTTTATCTGTTATTTTTATCAAATTTTAGTTATAATATTTGACATAAGGGTAATCTGTTCTGAGTAATGATATTTGGGTTGTAAAATGAAGAAATCTAAGATTTTCTTTTCATCTCTGAGTGCAAGACTGATATTCCTGATCGTTATCGGGGCATTTTTACTTGCAATAACGCTGGTGATGATAAGCGTAATCCTTACCAACAGGATCCTTACCGAAAATACCGCAACCCAGATGAACCTGTTCTGTGAGGAACGCGGCGATGACCTTGATACGGAGTTCCTCAGGGTAGAAGATGCCGTCGGTTCGCTTGCCAGATGGACAAGAAACAAGATCCCTGACGTTAAGAAGATCTCAGAAGAAGGGAAGATACGTGACAATATCGTCAAAGATGCGGATGACCTTATCCATTTCATGACTGAACACAATGAGTTCATTCAGGGCGCATATATCCATTACACGCTTGATATTACCGGTGTCACCGACCGCGAGGAGGGCGTTTACTATACCCGCAACGGTGAAGGAAAATTCAGCATAATCCCTTTTACACAGAAAGAGATAGAAGAAGATCCCGTCGCGGAATACTGGTATTACGGCCCCATCAAAAACAAAAAGGCTGTATGGACCAAGCCTTACTATGACGCAAGTGCAGATGATTATCTGATCTCTTATGTTGAGCCGGTCTTTATCGAAGACAAACCTGTAGCGATCATCGGTATCGACATCAGCTTCTCGAGACTTCTCAAATGGGTAGACTCCTTAAAATATCAGAAGACGGGATATATGTATCTCAAGGAAGCTGACGGCAGCGTCCATTACCATTTAGCGGATCTGGGTCAAGATCACCTTCACAGCGATGAGGAAGATCAGATCACCGATAATGCGGAACTGATGTCTCAGCCAAAGACTGGCGATGAACTTATCCGGTACTATTTCGACGGCCGTGACCGTGCAATGGCTTTTGTGACGCTGCGCAACGGAATGAAATTTGTTCTCTGTGACGATTATCACAGCGTTTTCAGTGCCAGAAACCGCGCGATCAATGTAATGGTATGGATCTCCCTTGGAATGACGATCGTGCTTGCCGGCTTTGCCGCGCTGATGGCAAACCGCATAACCGGTCCGTTGAGAGAACTTACCTCCGCTGCAAACGAGATCAGTGAAGGAGATTATGATGTCATCCTTCCGCCTGAGAGAAATGACGAAGTAGGTGAACTTTCCAGAGCCTTCAGGATCGCGATTGACAATATCCGCGCAAGATCCGAGGACATCAAGGCCAGGATCAGAGTCCAGGAACACAGACTTGAGCAGAATGCTCAGACCATGAAACAGCAGGAGGACGACCTGCTCACAATGAGGAATCTGGCGTATATCGATTCACTGACAGGTGTAAAGAACAAGCATGCATATGAGGATACGGCCGGATACATCGATGAGCAGATCCGGAACGGAACCGCTCAGTTTGCCGTGATCATGTGCGACCTCAATTACCTCAAGCTCATCAATGACAACCGCGGACATCAGGCAGGCGACGTTGCACTTAAGAAAGCTGCCAAGCTCCTTTGTAATGCGTTCCCTATGAGTACGGTCTTCAGGATCGGCGGAGACGAGTTCGTAGTTATCCCTTCCGTTATCGAATACGCAAGGATCGACGAGCAGCTTGATGCCCTTAAGGCAATGATGAGAAAACAGAAGGAAACTTCGGAAGACGTTCTGGACCGCATATCATTCGCATTCGGAACTGCGGTGTATGACCGCGAAAAGGACAGCTCGTTTAATGATGTTTTCGAACGTGCGGATCAGAATATGTATGAGGAAAAGAAGAAGGTACATGAAGCTGACGGCATTTCGACCGGCAGATAAGACGTTTACAGGAGTACATTTATGAAAAGATTTAAGGTCACGGTTCTCGCAGCAGTAATGGCAGCCGCTTTGGCAGTAACAGCATGCAGAGCACAGCCTAAGCCGGATCCGGATCAGACCATGACGCCTGCCGATACAACGGCAACAGTATCGTCTGTTGAGACAAGCTCATTGGAATCTTCTCCTGCCGAGACAAGCACATCAGAGACAACCATGGGAACTGATACTGTAAAAGAGACAGAGTCAGATAAGCTTCCCGGACAGGATTTCGACGTTCGTGAGGAGCTCTTCAAGCTCAGGAACGATGCTTCCGTAAAGCAGGTTCTCGTGATCCGCTGCGAGGAAGGCACCAAAGGCCATGCCATGTATCTCGTGAAGGAGACCGGTGAAGACGGAAAGACCGACTGGAGGATCGCACGCGAGTGTGATGCTTACATAGGACTTAACGGCCCCGGAAAGACAAAGGAAGGCGATACCAAAACGCCTCTCGGAGTTTTCGGAGTAAGGACCGCGTTCGGCATAAAGAGCAATCCGGGCACAAAGCTCGTATACACGGCGATCACGCCTGACACATATGCATGCGGATGCGAGAAGTACTACAACCGCATAATCGATTCGAAGGTCACTGGCCACAAGTGTACGGACGGTGAGCAGATGTATTTCTACAGTCCCGAATACAATTACGGCCTCGCAACCGACTACAACCCCAACAACGAGTACGGCAAGGGTTCCGCCATATTCATCCACTGCATGGGTGTAAAGCCTTATACGGGCGGATGCGTTGCGATCCCCGAAGAGGACATGAGATACATCATTCAGGACTGTGAACCCTCGATGAAGATAATCATCCAGAAGTTCTAAACTGACATTATTCATCCCGGTTTAGCGTATTTAATAGGAATCGTGTGAGATTCCTATTATCTTTTGCATTAATCGGAGAATATTACTGATTTTGCTTTTTTCTTCTTTCCAGAGTATATAATCTCGTATTGCCTCGGAGGTGCAGTATGAGCAACAAGTCCGGCGGAGTCCGGGAAATAAATGAAAAAACCTCACTGTTGGTGATCGCGGGACCGATGTTTCTCGAGCTCCTCCTGAACATCCTCCTGAACAACATGGACACCCTGATGCTGAGCCATTATTCGGAAACATCCGTCGGCGCGGTAGGCAATGCCAATCAGGTAATGTTCCTTGTCATCATCACGTTCAACATCATCGCGACCGCAATATCTGTTGTAGTCGCGCAGTATCTGGGCGCGAAAAAATACGATCAGATGAACATGATCTACACCATGGCACTGCTCGTAAACATCGCTTTCGGCATCGTTCTTTCAGGCCTGCTCGTACTGGGCAAGGGAGTCATTACGACATTCCTTAACGTTTCGGACAACATGCTTCCGGACACGCATACATACATAACGATCGTCGGCGGAGGACTGTTCCTTCAGGCCGGTTACAACGTCATGCTTCAGATCCTCCGCTGCAACGGCTACACGAAGATCGGCATGTACATTTCGATAGCGATCAACCTCATAAACATCGGAGGAAACTATCTATTCCTGTACGGACCTCTGAAGTGTCTGGAGCTCGGCGTTGCGGGTGTCGCGATTTCGACCGTTACCGCAAGAGTCGTGGCCCTGATATTTGCGCTCGGATTCTTCTACAGCAAGAAGATAGGTAAGATAGACTTAAAGCTTTTGAATCCTTTCCCGGGAAAGATCCTCGCGAAGATGATAAAGATCGGTCTTCCTTCGGCGGGCGAGAATTTCGCGTACAGCTTCTATCAGATGGTTTTGCTGTCATTCATCAACACGATGGGTGACGACTCGGTCAACGCCCGTGTTTACTGCAATTCCCTGATCGCTTTTTCGATGGTGCTCGCAAGCTCGACCGCAATGGCAACCCAGATTATCACGGGACATCTTGTCGGCGCAGGCAAGGAGGAAGCTGCATATATTAGAGTACTTAAGACGCTCAAGATGACCCTTCCGATCACCATCTGCATCTCGGCTTTGAACTGGCTGCTTTCACCCTTTACCCTGAGGATATTCACGGCGAACGAAGCGATTATCAGGATGGGTTCCCTGATAATGGCTGTCGACATCTTCATCGAGACGGGAAGGTGCCTAAACATGACTGTCATCTACAGTCTCAAGGCTGCAGGCGATTATGTATATCCGCTCATCATCGGACTTATCACGATGGTATTCCTCGGAACCTGCGGAGGCTATTGCTACGGCGTTCTGCTCGGATTCGGAGTGGCAGGCATCTATGCAGGCACTGCTTCTGACGAATGCATCAGGGGACTCATCGTTCTAAGTCACTGGCGCCGCCGCAAATGGATAGGCAAACGCGTCGTTGATGACGGTGATGATGAAAAAACTCCTGCAAACTGATAGATTTTGTCGGTCTTAGATTTGCGTTCCTCCATATAAATTTAATATAGAGAAGTCTGCCTTACAGCGGGCAGGGTGATTTATATTAAATTGGAGGCATTATGAAGAAGAATCTCAAGAGAGTCTTCGCGTTGGGTCTTGGCCTTTCGATGCTCTTCGCCGGCGGATGCCAGGCAGGCACTCCGGCAGCATCATCGGCAAAGGGCGCACCTGACGCGGTTCAGACTGACATCCCCGATCTGTACAAATCTGTCGCAAGCAAAGACGGAATCGGCGAGGACGCTATCGTCGGAACCTGCTACGGCAGCAGCAATTTCACTGATGAAAAGCTCATGCAGCTCGTGACCAAGCATTTTAATGCCGTCACGCTCGAAAACGAGCTCAAGCCCGACTGCATGTTCGGCTACAGCAATGCCGCACCCAAAGAGGGGAGCATTCACAAAGAAGACCTTAACGGCGAGCAGATCGATGTTCCCACACTTGATCACTCAAGGACGGAACCGATCCTGGACAAGCTCGTTGAATGGAACAGCAAGAACCCTGATCACAAGATCCGCGTAAGGGGACACGTTCTCGTATGGCACTCACAGACTCCCGAGTGGTTCTTCCATGAAGGATATGACAAGACCAAGGACTATGTTTCCAAGGATGTGATGAACAAGCGTCTTGAGTGGTACATCAAGACTGTTCTCACTCACTACACCGGCGAGCAGAGCAAGTACAAGGATCTCTTCTACGGCTTTGACGTCGTAAACGAAGCCATCAGCGACGCATCTGCAACATACCGTACGGATACCGAGCAGAGCGGAGACAAGCTTACCGATGATATTCACTCAACAAAGTCCAGCTGGTGGAAGGTATACGGCAGCAATGAGTTCATCATCAACGCATTCAAATTCGCAAACAAGTATGCTCCTGCTTCCGTTGATCTTTACTACAATGATTACAATGAGTGCGATTCAAGAAAACGCGGCGGAATCATCCAGCTCCTCAAAGACGTAAAGGCAGCTGAAGGCACAAGAATTTCCGGCTTCGGAATGCAGGGTCACTATTCCGTCAACGCACCTTCAGTCTCTCAGTTTGAGGAAGCCGTAAAGGATTACGCTAAGGTAGTCGACAAGGTCATGCTCACCGAGCTCGACGTCAAGCCGAGTGCAACGTTCGACGGTTCCGAGGCAAAGCTTGCCGATGAGCTCAACCGCGAAGGTGATTACTACAAGAGACTTTACGAGACTGCCAAGGAACTCGACAAGCAGGACGGTATCAACATCGCGGGTATCACTGTCTGGGGTGTCACCGATAAATATTCATGGCTCCAGGATTCAAACAATGTCGGCGGCGCTTCTGACGGAAAGATGAAGATGTATCCGCTTCTTTTCGATGAGAATTATCAGGCAAAGCTCACATACTGGGCATTCGTTGATCCTTCAAAGATCGAACCCGTAGACGCCCTCAAGAGACCCACGATCGAGATCGCACAGGGCACGGTAAATGTTGACGGTGAGATCGATGATGCATGGAAGAATGCTGAGACCGTCAAGCTCGAGATCGTTGTCCAGAGCGTAGCTGTCACTTGTGACGCAAAGCTCCTCTGGGACAAAGACAACCTCTATGTTCTGATGGACGTTAAGGATAAGGATTTAAACGATGCCAGCAGCGACGAATGGCAGCAGGATTCCATCGAGGTATTCATCGACGAGGACCACAAGAAGCCTGAATCCTATCAGCCTGACGACAAGCAGTACAGGGTCAGCTACAAGAACAAGCTCAGCTTCAACGGCGACAAGTGCAAGGCTGAGAACATGAAGTCGGCAGTCAAGCTTACCGACGGCGGCTACCTTGTAGAAGCATCCTTCAAGTGGACAGACATCACGCCTGAGGCAGGAAAGACCGTCATCGGACTTGAGCTCCAGGTCAACGATGCAACTTCAAAGGGCGAGCGTTCAGGAACGCTGAGCTGGGCAGACGATACCGGTACGGGTTACATGAACCCCTCGGTATTGGGTAACGCAAAGCTGAAATAAGCAGCAAACGCTTTACGGCCCCGCGGTAATTGCCGCGGGGCTTTTTTAATTATTTGATAACTATTTGTTACACCCCGAAAAGTGCCTTTTGGATGTGCTAAAATATATTAAGAATTTTTAACATAAGGGAGGTTTTCTACCATGGGAGATAAAAAGATGCGCCTTGTTACGCGAAGCGATTTTGACGGACTCGTATGTGCCATGCTTCTTCGTGAACTGGATATGATCGATGAGATCAAGTTCGTCCACCCGAAGGATGTTCAGGACGGAAAAGTCGATATTTCCGAGAATGACATTACGACAAACCTTCCTTTTGATCCGAGAGTAGGACTTGCTTTCGACCATCATGAGACAGAGCTCATCAGAACTGACGAAGAGGAATTCGGAGGCAAGTTCATCTGCATCGGCGGCGCAAAGTCTGCTGCCAGGGTAGTCTATGAATACTACGGCGGAAAGGATAAGTTCAAGACAGTTACCGAGGAGATCCTCGATGCGGTCGATAAGGGCGACTCCGCTGACTTCACCGTCGATGAGATCCTCAACCCCAAGGGCTGGGTCCTCATGGACTTCCTCATGGATGCAAGAACCGGTCTCGGACGTTTCCACGATTTCAGGATCTCCAACTACGATCTCATGATGGAGCTTATCAGCTACTGTGTTGACCACACCATCGATGAGGTTTTGGAGCTCCCTGACGTCAAGGAACGTGTCGATCTGTATTTCGAGCAGCAGGAGCTCTTCAAGAAGCAACTGCAGGACAACGTAAAGATCCATGGCAAGGTCGCTGTCTTAGACTTGAGACCTCTCGAAACCATTTATGCAGGCAACCGTTTCATGATCTATGCAATGTGGCCTGAAGTTGAGCTCAGCGTACATGTCGCATGGGGCTTCAAGAAGCAGAACACGGCAGTCATGATCGGTAAGTCCATCGTCAACAGGGCGAGCAAGGTCGACATCGGCGAGCTCTGCTTCTGCTACGGCGGCGGCGGACATGCAAATGCCGGAACATGCCAGCTCGACAACGATATTGTTGACGGCGAGCTGCCCAACATCATCGCAAAACTTAACGAGGAGCCTGAAGCATAACAGCAATCTGCTGCATTATTCAGAACAGATCAAACCGCCATGAAGATAATAGAGAAGAAACCACATATTATCCGAAAGGCGGTTTATCTATGCCTGATCATATTCTTCATATGGGTTACTCTGGATAATGCCCTGATCCACACGACTTACACCACGGTGCAGATAAAAGGGCTCCCGGATTCGTTTTCCGGATACCGCATCGTTCAGGTATCAGACCTTCACAACAATCTTTACGGGCCGGGGCAGTCGTATCTCATTTCGTGCATCAAAGCGGCAAAGCCTGACATAATCGTCGTCACGGGAGATCTCATTGACCGCAATACCCACGATGTTGATAACGCAATGGCATTTATCAGCAGAGCGGTGGAGATCGCGCCGGTGTTCTATGTAACGGGTAATCACGAATCTGACGTGCTGAACGAGTACAAGGATCTCATGATACGCATGAACAGGGCCGGTGTGACCGAACTCGACAACAAGAGCACATCGCTTGTTTCTGATGGAGACGTAATAACTCTTGCGGGCATCCGTGATCCTGCTTTTGACTGGAGCAGATCGAGCGCTGAGACCGCTGATGCGGAGATAAAGAAAGCACTTGAAGGTTGCGACAGGGAACAGGTGACGGTTCTTCTGAGCCACAGACCTGAGCTCCTTAAGACATATGCTGCCAACGGGGTCGATCTGGTGCTGACAGGACACGCGCACGGAGGGCAGGTAAGACTCCCGTTCGTCGGACCGATCTATTCACCTTCGCAGGGGCTGTTTCCCAAGCTCACTTCAGGGCTTTACAGGGAAGGTGAGACACAGATGTTTGTCAGCAGGGGCATTGGAAACGGCATAGCTCCGTACAGGTTTAACGACGGGCCGGAACTTGCGGTAATAATCCTCGAAAAGGCTTGATTGGTGCGTTTTAGGGTGTATCCCGAATGCATATGAAAACCGACAATTACCGACAATGTGAACATAGGGGTTCTATCAGGTCTGCCGCGTATTTTTCGGGATCGCCCGACTTGATCATCTGCTTTATTGTCTTGGGGGAGATGGCTTTTTCAATCGCGCTGAGAAGCTGCTGTGACTGATTGCGGTCCAGATTGTTTTCGAGCTTTACGCGCTCAAATTCCGCGCCTAGGATCTCGAGCATACGCTCGCTGTCGCTCAAGTAGTACTTTGAAGAGACTCTGTCGAATACCTTACCCATTACTATGCAGGCCAGCATCGAAACGATGAATCCGGTGATGAATCCGCCGATCTCAGCCAGCATGCCCGTTTCACCGAGCAGGGATTTCGCGGCCAGTTCCCACAGGAAAAAAGCTATCGTTCCCCAAGTGATAACCCAGATGTTGCTGATGAAGTTTGCCAGAAGCTGACGGGCGGTACGCTCTTTTCTGAGCCATATGATGACGTCGTACAGGGTGAATACGGCAAGCGTGATAACGGCTGTGATGACGTTCGCCATCAGTGCTCTCATAAGGCTTCGTAAGATGGTTACGGAATACATGCGCGAGCCTGAACGCAGAACGTTTGCGAGGACTCTGGCGCTCCTGGCGCCCATGCGCGCGCCGACTCTTCCGCCGGACCTGACTATGCCCTTGCCGATGCCGGACTTGATGACCTGCCTTCCTGCGGTTTTCGTGTAAGAAGGTACGTGTTTAACGTGAGGTCTGTCGCTGCTGCCCTGCATTTCCTATCCGACGAAGTAATCCTTGTTGACTGCGGTCTGAACGTTAGAGATGAATTCTGCTTTTTCCTCGGCGGTGGGGAAGCTTAAGATGAGTTCGCTTATCTTGTCGAAAGCGGCTCCGCTGGCCATCGTTCCGCCGATCTTTGTCTGTACCTTGTTGTCTTTATCGTAGGAGATCAGATTCCTGACCCATCCTTCGGGGTTGTTCATGTAGACTGAAACTTCCTGGTTGGAAAGAGGGTTTGCCTTGACGAGATCGTAGATCTCTTTGTATTCGACGTTGGTCAGGCCGATCTTCTTGCCTCTGTAGATCTTTCCGTTGAAGATGCCGTACATCTCAAGCGCGCCGCTGGTGTGAACGCGGTAGTGCTGTTCCCACTTTTCGTTCTTTTCTTTATTGGCGGGCTCATATACGGTGAGCTCGATGAGATAATCGCCTAAGTCGGGATCCTTTGCCATTGAAGGGATGTCGCCGGAATTAGTCGTGTTTATTATCGTCGGTTTGTTGGACTGGGCGGGTTCTTTCTTGCACGAGACCATGAACGAAGCCGCCATTACGGCCGCCATGAGTATGGATGCTGTCTTGAAAGCCTTTCGCATAATGTGCCTCCGCAAAGTATCTTATCTACTATTGTTGCACACTTTTCCCCGAATCCAAAAATCGGATCAATCGAAGAGGATGCCCTTCATGCAGATGCGCTGCTTTTTGTTGTCGTAGTCGAAACTGTGATGGGCACCGCCGGCGCACCAGTTCACGTACTGACAGTCTTTGCAATCTGCGCAACTGCCTGAAAGGGGTGTTCTGAAGACCTCGAATCTGTTCTTCCAGACATCGCTGAAACGGTCCTTGGAGATGTTGCCCTGAACGAGTTCGGGTCTGGGTTCGATGTCGAGGCATGCCGTAATGTCACCGTTCGACCTGACGCTTGCGGTATGGATGCCGGCGCCGCAGAGGAAGAACCAGTCTCTGACATTTCGCTCGAGATCAAGGCCTAAAAAGTGGCTGCAGCCGTAGCCGACGGGGATCCCCGCTTCGCGCTTTTCTCTTATGAAGGTGAAAAGGCGTCTCTGGTCGTCAGGTGTGAGGAGCATGTCAGGATATTCCAGGGCCCTTCCCATGGGTTCGATCCCGATGACTCTCCAGGAATCTATGTCGAGGCCGTCCATGACTTCGTAAAGCCTGTCCAGCTCGTCTATATTCTTATGGTTGATGACTGTGGTGACGGATATGTGCTCGAAAGCATTGCGGTCGATGAGGTTCTGGATCCCGCGAAGGGCCATCTTATAGCCGTCTTTGAGGCCTCTTTGTCTGTCGTGGGTTTCTTCGAGGCCGTCGATGCTTATGGAGGCTGTGCGCATGCCGGTCTCTTCGAGCATCTTTGCCACGTCTTCGGTTATTAGCGTGCCGTTGGTGGTCATTCCCCAGTGGAAGCCCTGCTCATTTGCGTAGCTCATCAGTTCGCGGAAGCCGGGGTAGAGGAGAGGCTCGCCGCCCGTGATGCAGAGCTGCATCTTGGAGATATCAAGGTTTGCCTTAACGTCATCCAAGACCTTCTTGAACACTTCGGGTGAAGGGCCGTGGCCCAGGCCGGGCTCGCAGCGGCTTCCGCAGTGGAAGCACTTTGAGTTGCAGCTTTGGGTCAGCTCAAAGAACAGATATATCAGTTCGGGCTCCAAATAAAGACGCTCGCGCTGATTGGCGCGGGCATCGAGGCATTGTTTCTTGAATTCAATGAGATCCATGGTTAAAACCGTCAGTCCATAGAATCCGGCGGAGGTCCGTAAACGTCAACCTCAGGTTCTATGGTGGGATCGTATGATGGAGGAAGAGTTGTTTCAGTGGGCTTTTCGGATTCCGTTACTTCAGTGGTGGTCTCCGTGGTGTTTTTCGACGGCGGAGGTCCGTAAACGGTGCTGCCCATTCCGCCCCAGCATCCGGAAGCGGCCAGACCCGTTGCCATTGCGGCAGCAGCAAATGTCAGAGCTTTTACGGATTTCCTCATGTTCAGACCACCCCTTTTAGATTTTCTAAATTATATCATGTTATAATGTCCCTGCCTAAAGGCATAATACAGGCAATTATCTATTAAGGGGATCCGTATATGAAAAGCCAGGCCAAGCTTCTTGTCTTATCTACCGTAGCTCTGATCTTTTTCGGAGTAGCAGCGTTCTTTTTGAGAAATCTTATTTTCGGTGACGTAGCCGGAACCTATGAGCAGGCAGCTGCCAACAGATCTGCATATAACGACATGTGGGTTTCCCTGGATGTCGTCGCATGCCTTGGAAAATATGCGGAAAAGACAGAGTCGACGAACTTCATACCGACAGGCCACGATTACTACTATATTGTCTGGATGAAGGACGGATCCTTCATGCCGATATCAGTTTCTAAGAAGGCTGACAGGGAGTATCTGGATAACCTTACAAATGCCACATACGATTACATCGACAAAAAGACTCAGGACATCGCGGTGCAGCCCAGGACATTCATAGGCACGGTCAAGTCACAGGAAACAAAGGCCAAGAATTATTACGACCAGGCTTTGACAAGGCTGAATATCAAGGGAAATACCACAAAAACGATCTACTATGAACTGATGGACTGCAGTTCTTCAAAGACACACTACAGGCTTCTTGTCGGCGGTGTACTCTTGATCCCGGTACTGGGTTATGCCGCTGCTTTTGCAGGTATCGCCAAGAGGAAGAAGATGATGGCTTCCCAAGAGGATGAATTCCTTCCCAAGTGATCAGGTGCCTGATGAAAAAAGAGCATTTGCGAGCGGCACGATGAGCCTTGCGTTAGGCTCGTTGAGCGATACCCGAAAACACGGCTTTTTCTCTCCCTTAAGGAAGATCTGTGCCTGGTGATCCATCGCGAAATTGCTGACCGATGCGCTGCCGAAATTAACCTTATCTACGTTTATGGTCTGCTTTCTCTTTTCGAAAGTGATCCTGTCTTGGGTGATGGTAAGGCCGCAGATCTTTACTGTCGCACCGCTTTCGATCCTATCGAGGATGCGGTCGAAGACCTTGTGTAAAACGATGTTGTACATGGCGTCGGCTATCGGATCGAATTCTTTTTTCACTCTCTTGTAAGTGCCGAGCCCGTATGCCGAATAACCTAAGCGCTTAAACACGTGAACAGTTCCGTCGTAGGTTGTGAATGCGAATCTGTAAGAGAAGGAGCTGCTCAGATATATGACGATCTGCGAGGAGGAATCCAGGGCTTCCGACTGGAATACAGCTATGTCATCGTATCTGACGACATCGCCGTTCATGTCAACATAAGTGTCGTAAAAGGTGACTTTTTTGCGGTCCTTGTCATAGGGCACTATGACCCTTCCGTCGTTATACTGAAATTGCTCTGAATTTTCCATGTTTAGTCTCCGGTAATGCGAAATAACATTCAAAAGTCTACCTTTCCCGACAAACTATATCAATATGCAGGGCTTTATAGTGACAATAAGAGTAAAACGTCCCTGTGATATTGAAACGGATCGCCGCGTCATGATACGATTTTACAATATACATTCGGAGGTCCCCGATATGAGCAATCTTGACCACAGAAAAGCTTCCAAGACTATTAAAGTTACTGATGCAAACGGCATGCCCGTTAAGAACGCGAAGCTCCGGTTGCTTCAAAAGAGCCATGAGTTCCTTTTCGGCTGCGGAGGATTTGATTTCATCCCTCTGACAAATGCCGAAGACGAGAAGGTAAGAGCTCACTTTAAGGACCTCACCGATAAATGGCTGAAGGTCTATAATTACGCGACACTTCCTTTCTATCTCGGCGGTTTTGAGCCTGAAGAGGGCAAGCCCGAGACGCAGAGCAGGATGAATGCCGCTTTGTATCTGAAGGAGAGGGGAGTTACCCTCAAGGGCCATCCGCTCGTCTGGCATACCGTATGCGCTGACTGGCTGATGGCTTACGACAACAAGACGATACTCGAAAAGCTCCTGGGAAGGATCGACCGTGAAGTCACGGATTTCAAGGGCATCATCGACAAGTGGGACGTCATCAACGAAGTCGTCATCATGCCCATATTCGACAAGTACGACAACGCAGTCACGAGGATCTGCCAGGAATACGGCAGGGTACCGCTCGTAAAAGCTGTTTTCGATGAGGCCAAGAAGATGAATCCCGGAGCTGAGCTCCTGCTCAACGACTTCAATACGACGAGCAAGTACGAAGAGCTTATCGAGGGATGCCTCGACGCGGGCGTTCCCATCACGACTATCGGCATTCAGTCGCACCAGCACCAGGGATACTGGGGTACTGACAAGCTTTATGATGTCCTTGAGAGATTTTCGAGGTTCGGACTTCCGATCCATTTTACCGAGAATACGCTTACATCCGGAGATTTCCTTGTACCGGAGGAACTGGATGACCTCAATGATTTCCAGGTAACTGCAGAGGAATGGCCTTCAACCCCGAAGGGCGAAGAGCGCCAGATGAAGCAGATGGAGGAGATGTACAGGATCCTTTTCGAACATCCGCTGGTCAAGGCGGTCACGGGCTGGGATTTTACGGACGGAATGTGGCTTAACGCACCGAGCGGTGTCGTCCGCCGTGACGGAACGGTCAAGCCTTCATATGAGCTTTTGGACCACCTGATCAACCACGAATGGCATACGGATGAGACTGTCGTTACCGATGCGGAAGGCAATGTCACCGTTACCGGATTCAAGGGCGGTTATGAACTCATACCTGAAGATTCCACGGTAGTTCTTTCCGCAGATTCCAAAACATTTGAACTTAGATCCGAGTAATTAAGCCGGGTGCCAGAACACCCAGACGAACACATATCCCGCGATGACCGCTGCGAGCGTGAACGGGATACCTATCTTCATGAAGTCACGGAACCTGACTTCGTACCCTTCTTTTCTGAGCATGCCTACGCCTGCGATGTTAGCTGATGCTCCGATGGGAGTGAGGTTTCCGCCCAATGTCGCGCCGACGAGCAATCCGAAGAACAGGAAGTAAGGCTCGATGTTCATTGAGTTTGCTACGCTTGCCAGTATCGGGAGCATCGTTGCGGTATAAGGGATGTTGTCGATGAATGCGGATATGATGACAGAACCCCATACTACGATCGTGAAGAGAACGAACATGTTGTTGCCGCCTGCCTTGGCGATAAAACCTGCAACGTCCTTGATGATGCCTACTTCATTGATGGCCGCGATGACTACGAAAAGTCCTGCGAGGAGTGCCATCGTGTCATAGTCCATTGCATTGAGCGAATGGAGCATGCCCTTCACGGACTTCTGCTTTATGAGTTCCCAGATGATCGTAAGAACACCGCATGCCATGCAGATGTAGCCGTTGATCATGTCGGGAGTGTTCGGGATGAATGAAGCTATGATGAGAAGGACTACGTGACCGATCATGGTGATGGTGGGAACATAGTCGGTTACTTTGGTGTGCTCGTCGCTTGATACGGGTGCTTTGTCCTTGCGGAAGAGGATCATCATGATCGGTACAGTGAGGAGCGCGCCGAGCTCGACTGCAAAGAACATACCCGGCCTTCCGTGCATCCAGAAGAAGTCGTTGAAGTTCATCTTAGCAGCTGCAGCGAGCATGATCGAAGTCGTGTCGCCAACGAGCGTTGCCGCACCCTGAAGGTTGGAAGATACCGCGATCGCGATGATCATGCCAATGGGGTTCTTATTGAGCTTTTTGCAGATCGCAAGGCCTACGGGAGCTACCATGAGGACTGTTGCGACGTTATCGATGAAAGCGGAGATTATACCTGAGAAGAGCGACATCAGGATCGTGACCCAGATGACGTTTGGGGCGAGCCTTAAAAGAGCTTCTGCGATCCTGTTAGGCATCTTGGATTCGATGAAGTAATCGACGATGACCATAGTGCCGAAGAGCATCATGAGGACATTCCAGTCGATCGCGCCGGGAACTTTTGCCACCGGAAGGATCTGGAAGATGACCATCAGCGTAGCCGTCGTAAGTGCAACGATCGCGCGGCGCTTCGGAAGCATTACCAGAAGCACATACATAATGACGAACAGTGCGATCGCCAGATATTTCATATATACAGGATTACCTAAAAAAGCACTCATATAAACTCTTCCCCGTCAAAAATACTTAAAAAGAATAAAAGACGCGAAAGTGCAAGTCAAGCAGAGCCGTATTTAAAGATATTTATGTTAATATGGTCTCATATGGACGAAATGAACAAGACAGTACCCATAGTAATCCCTTCCTATGAACCGGACGAACGGCTCATAACGCTGCTTAATGATCTTAATGAAGCAGGGCTTGGCCCCGTCATCATTGTCAATGACGGAAGCGGCACGGAATACGATGAGATCTTTGCGCAGGCTGAAGAGCTCATAAGTGTTAACGGAGGCAAGCTTATCGCCTACCGTCCCAACAAAGGCAAGGGCAGGGCTCTCAAGACCGCGTTCTCATATATCGCCGAGAACATGCCGGATGCTTTGGGATGCGTAACCGCCGATTCCGACGGACAACATACCCCCGGATGCATTTCTTCAATAATCGATGCGCTCAGGAAAGAGCCTGAGAAACTGATCCTCGGTGTCCGTAAGTTCGACGGTGATAACGTTCCGTGGAAGAGCCGCATGGGCAACACTATTACGGTTAAGGTCTTTTCGTATGTTTCAGGCACAAAAGTAAGTGATACCCAGACCGGCCTTCGAGGTCTCCCGTTTGATTTCATGAAGGACATGATCGACTGCAAGGGCGAAAGATTCGAATACGAGACACAGATGCTCCTTGAATGCACCGGCAGGATCAAGATCACGGAAGTCCCGATCAAGACCGTATACGATTCAAAAGAGAACCACCAGACGCATTTCGATCCGTTTAAGGATTCGGTCAGGATCTACAGGATACTCGGAAAGAAATTCATAAAGTACATATTCGCGTCACTGACGTCATTTGTCATAGACATCATACTGTTCACGGTATTCAATCACCTGTTCAAGGGCATGATCCCCGATAATTACCTCATACAGTTTTCGACCATTTGCGCGAGGATCATATCAGCGACATACAACTACACCGTAAATTATTTCCTGGTATTCAGGAGCCGCGCGGGCAAGGCGACATCACTTGTCAAATATGCCGCTCTGGCCTTCGTTCAGATGCAGGCGAGCGCATGGTCAGTTGCGGGAATCTGTTTCCTTCTTCCGATGGTATCCAATACTCTCATCAAGTGCATTGTCGATACCCTGCTCTTCATACTGAGCTATTCGATTCAGCAGAGATTTGTTTTCGCTTCGAAAAAGAGGCTCGGAGAATAATCCCGTCAGTCAGCCGGATGCCTTTTGTACATGCTCTTGAGCATGATCGGCACGGCAATTGAGCTGAACAGGATCAGCATGATGACACCCGTAAAATACTCAGGC
>JAFWQF010000047.1 GCA_017509205.1 Clostridiales bacterium
AAGCGGACCAGGTTCACGCTTAAGACAGGGTCTCATCGCATTGAGCGCATGAGTCAGTGAATTTCCGCCATTTGCAAAGAATTCAGCCGCATTTTCATAATCACTGTCAGAATGACCCAGCGATATGACATATCTGTCTTTGAATTTACTGACAATATCCATTGCACCGTCAAGTTCGGGAGCAATGTCTATCATTTTGATAAGGCCAGGATATTCCTTCTCCGCCTTTTCAATAATCTCAACAAACCTGTCTGAATCCACAAGACAATCCGGGTTTTGCACGCCGGAAAACAAAGGATTGAGGAACGGGCCTTCCAACCTCAGCCCCGCTATTTCAGCATAGGCTCCGTCAAAGTCCTTAAGTCTTGATATTGCTTCGGCGACGGCTCCTGCCGCTTTCAGGATATGATCCTCATCAAGAGTCATGAGAGTCGGAAGAAAACCAGATACGCCGAATGAAGGAAGACTTTTCGCAAGTCTTATTACATCATCTGCATTTCCGTCAGATACATCAAAACCGAATGAACCGTGGATATGCGAATCAAAATATCCGGGAACCGCCGTAAAAGCGCTCATGTCACGTTCTGAATAATTATCAGAACCGTCATCCGCCTCTATGTCGGGAATGATCCTGCCGTCAGAAGATCTGATGTTCGTCAGGCGGAGCATAAGCTTACTTCTTCTTAGCCTTTGTTGTAGGCTTCTTGGTCGGCTTCTTTGTAGGTTTCTTGGTAGCTTTTTTGGTAGGAGCCTTAGTCGGCGCTTTGGTTGTTGTCGAAGTAGACTCGGAAGTAGTTTCTTCTGTCTCTTCTTCAGTTGTTGCGGAAGGCTTCTTTACAGTAGGCTTGGTGGTCTCGCCGTTTTCAGCAGCAATAGAAGCCTTGGCAGCCTGCTTTTTCAGTTCTTCAAGATGCTCTTCGTACTGAGCCTGGGTCATGCCGTAATCAGAACCCTTAAGAAGTGCTTCAACGACTATGAATGCAACAGCATTTATCCTGATCTGAAGCCTGTCGCCGCTGCAGTCGATCTCACCGTCTCCGTTGCGGTCATAATCAGGTTCAACAAGGATGGTATCAAGGAATTTCGTTGAATCATCATGAGTTCTGCGGACTTTTCCGCCGTAGTTCTGGAGATTCAGGTTCTTGGTTTCCTTCATCTCATCAAGAGAATTGAAATTGTATTCATAGCTGTCGAAAAAGACAACGGGGATACCGGCTTCGTCAAACACGATATAATCGGACTTGTTCGTTGAAACCTCATTGTAGATATCATCCTTTTTGTCGCCGTCCAAGTCAGCTTTAATGCCTGATTCGTTGTAGTACAGGTCAAATCCGTAATTCGTATAGAGAGTGTTTGCAAAGCATACGTCGTAGGCCTGATAGAGCTTTCTTCTCATCTTGTATTTGTTCTCGAGATTGAGCGATTTAAAGCCTGCGGAAGCATATACCTTATCGCCTGCATACAGGCTCTCCATGCAGTACATGACGTCGATACGCTTTTTCTCATCTTCTGTCAGAGAGTTGTAGAATTCCCTGGCTCCGGCATAATCATCATTGCCTGCTCCGAAAGCTACAAAATAAACATCATAAGAGAACGCCGGATAATCCTTGAAAGCCTTCATTGCAGTAAGAAGGCATGCAGTTCCGGAAGCGTTGTCGGAAATACCGTCATATGAATATTCAAGAGCAGTTGTCTCAGCGGTCTGACCATTCTTAACAGGATTTGTCGGGATCGTCTTGGCAGCGACCTTCTTATCAGTTGGCGGAAGATTATCGTAGTGAGTGCCGATGACAGCGATCCTCTTTACGTTGCCCAGCTTGCCGTTTTCTTCCTCAGTAATAAAGCCGGTTCCCGGGATCTTTACCACATAATTCTGTGACGTTCCGTTCTTGGTGGTAAACGTCTGTACTTCAGGCTCATACTTGAGCTTTATCATCTCTTCCTTAATGGCTTCGCCTGCACCCTTTTCGCCGTCGGAATAAGGCTTTCTTTCAGGGAAATCAGCGGCGATCTTCCTTGCGAGATCAGAGCCGTAACTGCCGTAATCGGCGGGCTTAACCTTCTTGGCATCGCTCTTTTTGCATGATGTCAGCAGGCCGGTTGATAAAGTCGTAAACATTAAAACACCGGCAAGTGCCAGCGATATAATTTTTTCATTTCTAACGGTCTTCTTAAGACTTATCACAATAAAACAAACCTCAGATCAATTATTTGGACTGATGACCGAAAGCCTCTTTTCGAAAAGCTTCATGGCCTCAGCCTTGTCGATTTCACGGATCACCCATTCAAGTTTTCCTTCATCGTTTCTGTCATAATCTACCACACTTACGGTCGTATCTTTATTTTTCGCGAGATTATCCTCAAGAGCTTTCCTGATCATGGAACCGGAAACGCCCTCAAGCTTTACGGAAAGACCGAGTTTATTGTAGATAGGCACGAGGACCGTGCGGATCTGCTCGGGGAGCGATGAATAAAGACTTATTGCAAGTGCTTCGCCTTCAGAATAGTTCATGAACCTGAAATAGCCCTCGATGGCTGATGCTATCTCATTTCCGAAGGTCAGGAGCTTGGGATTCTTTCGTTCAAGCGCAGTCCTTGCGGCATACACCCTGTTAAGAAACAGGCGGATGTCATGCGGAGCTGAATCTGAAAGCGTAGAAAGATCCTTCAGAAGATTGGGATCAGACAAAAGTCCGTATCTGATTATCTGTGCGTAACCGTTAGAACGGAATTTCGCAGGTACGGTCTGAAGGAAAACAGGATCGATGAAAACGGCATTCTGGCAGTTAGATGCAAAAGCCGTATCCTTATGCTTTCCGGAATTGACGTAAGACTTCAGGGAAACCGCGGAATCGATCATGGCACCGAGAGTTGTGGGAATTACGATATATCCCGGCTTTCCGGTATAAAGCGAAACGGCCATGGACGTGCAGTCGATGACTCCGCCTCCTCCAAAAGCTATGACGCAATCGCTTGAACCGAAATCAAACTCAGTAAGATCGGCGATTATCTGGGCAACGGTCTTCAAGTCCTTGTTGCCGTCCTGTGCATCGATCATTATCAGATAAGGCTTGATGTCACGAAGGACAAACTGGTTTTCGATCTTGTTGTAGTAATATCCCGCAACCTGACGGTCAGATATGATCGCTACCTTTATGCCGCCGGTCTTCTCCTCTTTCTGAAGGACTTCAAGCATATAACCGGCTGCAAAATCAGCGGCAATACCCGCTCCGGCAAAGCAGTCGAAATTTCTGTTGCAGTCAAGTCTGTCCAAAATAAGGCCTCCGGCTTCCTGAAAGTTAATTTGTATATTACCACAAAAGTGTTAGAATATACGCTCAAGCAATCTATTAATAGAGGTAATGTATGAAAATAAGAACGAGATTCGCACCCAGCCCCACGGGCTTTATGCATGTCGGAAATCTGCGCACCGCACTCTACGAATACCTTACGGCAAAGCATGAAAACGGCACTTTTGTATTAAGGATCGAAGATACCGACCGTGAACGTTATGTTGAGGGTGCAACTCAGGTCATATATGACACGATGAAACTCGCAGGCCTCGAGCACGACGAAGGACCCGACATCGGCGGCGAATTCGGCCCTTATGTCCAGAGCGAAAGACTTTCAATGTACAAGCCCTATGCCGAAAAGCTCGTTGAGGAAGGCAAAGCTTACAGATGCTTCTGCACCAAAGAGCGTCTTGAAGCCCTCAAGGAGAATGCTCCCGAAGGCACCGGATATGACCGTCACTGCAGAGACCTTTCCGCTGAAGAGATCCAGAAGAACCTTGATGCAGGCATGCCTTACGTCATCAGACAGAAGATGCCCCTCACAGGATCAACTTCTTACCACGACCTCGTTTACGGCGACATCACTTTCCCCAACGAGGATCTTGACGATCAGGTTCTTATCAAGACAGACGGCTTCCCTACCTATAACTTTGCAAACGTAATCGATGACCACACCATGGGAATCACACACGTTGTAAGAGGCAGTGAGTATCTTTCTTCCACACCTAAGTACAACCTGCTTTACGATGCATTCGGATGGGAAATCCCCACATACATCCACCTCCCTCTCATCATGGGCAAGTCCGTTGACGAGGAAGGCAACGAAGTAATCTCCAAGCTCTCAAAGCGTCACGGTTCCACAGGATTCATGGATCTCGTAAACGAAGGCTACCTGCCTGAGGCGATCATCAACTACATCGCCCTTCTCGGCTGGGCTCCCAAGGATACAAGAGAGATCTTCTCCCTTAAAGAGCTTATCGAGGCATTTGACATCAACGGCATCTCCAAGTCACCTGCCGTTTTCGATTACGACAAGCTTTCATGGGTCAACCAGGAGCACATCAAGGCAATGTCCGATGAGGAATTCCTTACACACGCCAAGCCTTTCTACGATGAGGTCGGCGTTGATTCCTCCTGCTATGCTCTCCTTGCGGAGCTCTTAAAGCCCAGGATCGCAAAGTTCACAGAGATCACAGAGAAGCTTTCTTTCATTAAGAACTATGGTGATTTTGAGCTTGAACTCTTCGAACACAAGAAGAGCAAGTCAACGCTCGAATCCTCAAAGGAAATGCTCGAAAAGGCCATCCCCGTCCTCGAGGGACTCGATTGGGACAGAGATGCTATCACTGAAGCGATGAAGACACTTGCAGAGAGCCTTGAGGTCAAGAACTCAGTTGTCATGTGGCCTGTAAGGATCGCTGCGGCAGGCGTTGCGGTAACTCCCGGCGGATGCGCTGAAGTTATGATTCTCCTCGGCAAGGAAGAATCGCTCAAGAGAATTAAATACGCTTATTCAAGACTTTGATCAGGAGTGTTTGTTATGGCAGACAGCAAGAATTTCATTGAACAGATCATCGACGAAGAGCTTAAGGAAGGCGGCAGAGTCTACGGCAAGAAGATCCACACCAGATTCCCGCCCGAACCTAACGGCTACCTTCATATAGGCCACGCAAAGGCGCTGGAGATCGACTTCGGTACAGCCGAGAAATACGGCGGCCTCTGCAACCTCAGAATGGACGACACCAACCCCACCAAAGAGGATGAGGAATTCGTTGAAGCGATCAAGGAAGACATCCACTGGCTCGGCCACGACTGGGATGACAGATTCTTCTATGCTTCCGAGTACTTCGAGCAGATGTACGGATTTGCTGTCGAGCTCATCGAGAAAGGCTTAGCTTATGTTTGCGAGCTCACTCCCGAGCAGATGCGTGACATGAGAGGCGACACGCAGACTCCCGCTCAGAGCCCTTACCGCGACAGGCCCATTGAAGAGAGCCTCGATCTTTTCAAGAGAATGAGAGCCGGCGAGTTTGAGGACGGAAAGATGACTCTCCGTGCCAAGATCGACCTCGCTTCAGGCAACTTCAACATGAGAGACCCCGTTATCTACAGGATCAATCACCTTCCTCATCACAGAACAGGCAACGAATGGTGCATCTACCCCATGTACGACTTCGCTCATCCGATCGAGGACGCACTTGAAGGAATCACCCACTCCCTCTGTTCTCTCGAATTCGAGGCACACAGACCGCTTTACAACTGGGTAGTAGAAAATATCTCTGTTGAGTGCAAGCCCCGTCAGATCGAGTTCGCAAGACTCGGCATCACCCACACCGTTCTTTCCAAGAGAAAGCTCCGTGCCATGATCGAAGCAGGCATCGTTGACGGATGGGATGACCCCAGAATGCCTACTCTCTGCGGTCTCAGGAGAAGAGGCTATACTCCCGCCTCCATCCATAACTTCTCAGCAAGAAACGGCGTCGCAAAGGTTAATTCCGTTGTTGACTTCGCATTCCTTGAATACTGCCTGAGAGAAGACCTCAACGAACACGCAAAGCGCGTAATGGCAGTCATCAATCCCGTTAAGCTCATCATCGACAACTACCCTGAAGGACAGGTCGAGGAAGTCGACGTTGAGAACAACCCCAAGGACGAGAACGCAGGCACACGTAAGGTTACCTTCTCCAGAGAGCTCTTCATCGAGCAGGAGGATTTCATGGAAGTACCTGCTCCCAAGTATTTCAGGCTCTTCCCCGGCAACGAGGTACGTCTCAAGTCCGCTTACATCGTTAAGTGCGTATCCTGCGAAAAGGATGCTGACGGCAACGTTACAGTCATCCACTGCACCTACGATCCCGAATCCAGAGGCGGCGACCCTGCTGACGGCAGAAAGATCAAGTCAACGATCCACTGGGTTGACGCTTCCAACGCCATCGACGCTGAGATCAGACTTTATAACAGACTCTTCACTACTGAGCAGCCCGATCTCGCTGACTGCAACTACCTTGATTTCATCAATCCTGATTCACTCAAGGTAATCAAGGGTGCAAAGCTTGAGAAGTCTCTCGAGAACACACAGCCTCAGGACAGATTCCAGTTCTTAAGAACCGGTTACTTCTGTGCTGATTCCAAGGACTCCAAGCCGGGTCACCTGGTATTCAACATGGCAGTATCGCTCAAGGACAGCTACAAGCCTGAGAACTGAACTAACATCTAAAGCAAAGCCTGCCGGCCTCCGGCAGGTTTTTTGTTGCCTTTAAATAGGTATGTTTTCTAATTAACCGCACTTTCCTGCAGGAATTTTCGAAAAAATTTAGAGATATTTGTCACAGAATCAGTTTTCGTTTTGTTATATGAGGTGAAGGGCCACATAACGGTTCCGAAAAAGCTTAAGCTTAAACGGCCCGAAGTAAACGACAAGGAGACAAGTAAATGGCATTGCCGACTAACAGAATTTCTTTCATCGAAGACTGTTACGCATTATACGAACAAAAGATGTTCCGTGTAGCATTGTCCGTTTTGCACGACGAGTCGCTTGCAGAAGACGCCGTACAGGATGCTTTCCTGCAGCTTATAAAGCATAAGGTGTTCTTCCCCAAAGCCGATTCGGACGATTGCAAAAGGTTCATCATAACAGTAATCAAAAACGCTTCGATCAACATCTATAACAAAAGAAAAAACGAAAACAAGATCGTAAGCTTTACGGAAAACCTTGAAGAAGTCGTAAGCAGCGAAGCTGTTGAACCGGACATCGAATCTGAAGACGGGGCTGTATGCACTCCCCTTATAAACTCTCTTCCTGAGAAATACCAAGATGTCGTCGAATGCCTTGTCATACGAGATTATTCGGTCAGAGAGACCGCGGAAAAACTGGGCATCTCAGAGGCAAATGTAAGAAAACGATATGAACGGGCCAGAAAACTGATGCGCCAGGACTGCAAAGAAGCCTGAAGACCAATAACCTCAAAGCAGAGGTAATCCTAACAAAGGAGATTACTATGGAACAGTTCAATAATGACGATTTATTCGAAAAAGATATCAGCATTGAAGAATTCGACCACATCACCGACGGTGTTGAGGATCACGTTTTCTCGGACAGATATCTGGCGGGAAAGGAAAAAATGATGAAGACATATACTCAGAAGAAAAAGGCAAAGATGACAGGCATTTTCCCCAAGATTGCAGTTGCTGCCGCAACGGTACTGGTTATCGGTACTCCTTTTGCTGTTAACGCCGCTACCAACGGAGCATTTTTCGCAAGTCTCTGGGGCACCGAAGGCAAGACCAACATCCCTAACCATACCGTAACCATCGTCGAATCCGAAAAGCTCGACAAGAACGGCAACCCCGTTAAGCACACATTCGAAATGCCCAAGGTGGAATTTGCTGACATGGATCCCGACAAGGCTGAGGCTCTTCTCAAGGGTAAGCTCAATACGAAGCCCGTAACTGCTGAATGCGGCGATTACAAGTTCACGGTACTTGCAGTTGCCCGTGACGGCAACGGCATCGCAGTTGAATACACGATCGAGAACGAAAAAGGCGTTAACCTCCTCAACTACAGCCAGCATGACAACGAAGCAAAGGGCGCATGGAATAACGAAGACCAGAACTTCATGTACGATTTTGGCGCCGGCCCCGGCAAGACTTATGTAGATCTTTCTAAGTCAACATCTACCAAGCTCTTCTGCAGAGATTATCTGACTGACGTTAGCTTCCTTTCTAAGTATGCTGATCCCGACCACGCTGATTTCCCTACCGACAAGGGCATGAAGCTTCACATTTACGAATTCAATGACAGCATGACCAACCTCAACAAAGCAAAGAAGGACCTGTTCAAGAACATTAAGAACGATGTAACCGTAGACATTCCGTTCGCAGGAACAATCGACATGAAGACCTGCACGAGCGCAGACGGCGATTCAATCAAGATCTCCCCTATCTCGATGAATATTAAGGGCTCTGCAAAGCTTTACGGAGAGAATCTTTACGGAGATGCTTTTGACCCCGAATTCGCTGAAGGCGTAGATTTCCTCAAGAGCGTCAAGATCACATATAAGGACGGTTCTGAATACAACGTCTTCAACAGCGGCGATAAAAACGGCAAGGGCGCTGTTGCAAGCTACGCATACCTCATCGGCGAAAAGGAATCGATAAGCATCATGTTCAACCGACTTGCTGATACTGAGAACATCTCAAAGATCACGGTAAACGGCATCGAATTCAACTTCAAGTAAAATTGTCAGCCCGTACCAATAAAGAAGGCCGTCCATCGTGGCGGCCTTTTTACCTGTTATTTGGCATTTTTCTCATAAGTAGGCTGCTCATACAGCGTCTTACCCAACAAAGTAATTGCCTGTTTCGGACAATAGTCCACGCATCTGTAGCACATGGTGCATTGACTTGATGCTGATGCCTTCCCGCCTTTGATCACGATATTATTTGTGGGACAATTCTTTGCGCACATCCCGCATCCGACACATTTTGCAGAGTCGATCTTAATCTTATCGGAATAGCCTGACGTCTTGTTATAGAACCACAGTCTCTGACCGAACAGTCCGGCAAGATGAGCCCAAAAAGACAATCCTTCACTGGGATTGTTACCAGCCTTGATCTGCCCCGCTGCTTCAACAATTCGTTTGTCAGCTTTGGCGATGATCTCCTTATTCTTTTCATGAGGTTTCTTAAGAGCTTTGCAGTCGCCTATCGAATCCGGCATTACTATCTGAAGTCCGCCTGTTATCTCTGCCCCATATTTCTTCAGAAGCCTTGCCGCGCAGCCTGTTCCGTCACCTGCAAACAGTCCCATCGTCGTTATGAGAAAGATCTTCTTACCATTCCAGTCTGCTGCATGCTTGTTTATGAAATCTCTAACAAGATACGGAATGTTCGAAAACTGCGTCGGATAAGCAATTATCAGCTCTTCATCTTTCAAAGCTTCATTAACGTCAGGAGATTCAATCGGCACCACAGTTCCTTTTGCTCCGATCTCCTTGAAAAGAAGTTCCGTTATATGTTTTGTATTGCCCGTGCCGCTCAGATAGATTGCGTTCATTTAACACCCTCCAGCAGCATCTTAAAAGCCTTCTTAAGATAATCTTCCTTGCTCATATTGAATCTCATCTTCAGGTATTCTTCTTTATCGTTGGCCATAAGAATGATCCCGGAGATCGAAGACCACATCATTATGACGGCCGGATAGATGTCGATGTCTTTTCTTACGGCACCTTCCCTGATGCCGCTCTTTATGAAATCTGCAATGGCTTCATTTGTTGCCTCTCCGGTCTCATAGATCTTCTTATAGACTTCCTGCTCAAGATCCATCGAGATCTTCCCGAGTGTACCTCTATAAATGACGGGATGCTCTTCAAACTTTGAAGCGATATCAAAGCATAAGGTGTAATACCTGTCTTCAAATGAACATTCACCGTCAGCGGCTTTTCTTGCATCGACTAAAAGCTTCTCCATGTAATTGCAGACAAGCGTGTCCCAGATCAATTCTTTACTGTCGAAATACGCATAAAGCGTAGTCTTGCTGATACCGGTTTGGGAAGCAATCTCATCAACTGATGTCGCCTCATATCCCTTTTTCTCAAACAAATACTCAGAAGCATCCAATATCGCTTCTTTATTAAGTTCTGTCAGCCTTTTTCTTGGCATACAGAGTCTCCTTTCTTTTCTGAAACCACCATTTTCAATCCCTTACAACTGACTGCCAGCACAATAACTGTACTGTCAGTACAGTTATTGTACTATTAGTTCAGTTATAGAGCAAGAGGATACTTAAAACGTCCTGATACTGCACAAATAAAAACTTGCCGTACATTGACGGCAAGCTTTGAGTGCAGAAAATACTGTTAAGATCAATATCCGGCCAGGAACTTCTTGGTCCTTTCCTCTTTCGGATTGGTAACGAGTTCAAATGCAGGGCCTTCCTCAACGATGACACCGCCGTCCATGAAAACGATCCTGTCGGCAACGTCTCTTGCAAACGACATTTCATGAGTAACGATTACCATAGTCATCTTCTCAGTCGCAAGATCCTTGATTACCTTCAATACGCCTTTTGTAAGCTCAGGATCCAAAGCGGATGTTGGCTCATCAAAGAAGATTATCTCAGGGTTTGCTGCGAGCGCTCTTGCAATGGAAACTCTCTGTTGCTGACCGCCTGAAAGATTGCAGGGATATTCGTTAGCCTTATGAGCAAGATGCATCTTCTTGAGTAGCGCATTGCAGATCTCATCAGCTTCTTCCCTGCTCTTTTTATGTACGTGGACCAATGCTTCAGTGATGTTTCTACTGACTGAAAAATGCGGGAAGAGATTGAAGTTCTGGAAGACAAGACCGAACTTGGATCTGATCTCTCCCAAAGTCTTCTTTCCGCAGTAATGAATGAATCCGTCGTCGGAATTACAAAGCTCCGTGCCGCCTATTACGATCTTGCCCGAATCGATCCTTTCAAGCGTTGTCGCGCATCTTAACAGCGTTGATTTACCGCCGCCTGAAGGTCCGATGACGGCAACGACCTCGCCCTGTGCGACGCTGAGGTTAATGCCCTTGAGAACCGCAAGGTCATTGAATGATTTATGTATGTCATGCATCTCAAGTATGTTCATTTATAACCTCACGAGTAATAGTTCATTGACTTCTCGAGGAGCCCCAACAGCGTTTCGATGACAAGGTTCATCAGATAATAGAACAGTCCCGCAACGATGAACGGCATGACCGAGACCTGCGCGGATGCAAGTGCCGAAGCCTGCGTGAACATTTCGGTGACGGCCAGGACCTGTGCAAGAGACGTGTCTTTTACAAGCGTGATGATTTCGTTTCCGACTGAAGGAAGAACCCTCTTTACGACCTGCGGGAGTATTATCTTGAAATATGTCTGAGACTTAGTAAAACCAAGTACCTGAGCCGCTTCATACTGCCCCTTGGACATTGACTGTATTCCGCCTCTGAAGATCTCGGCAAAATAAGCTGCGTAGTTAAGCGAGAAACCGATTACGGTCGCGATGAATCTGTAATTGAAAGGTCCGATCTGAATGTTTCCCGTCGTAACTCCGAACAGATAGTAAGGTCCGAAATAAACAAGCAGGAGCTGCAGCATCAGAGGCGTGCCGCGGAGGATCGAGATGTATGTCTTGAAGAAAACCGAAATGGTCTTGATCTTTGACATCCTTCCGCTCGCAACCAAGAGTCCCAACGGGAGCGAAAAAAGAATGGTAAAGATAAATATACCAAACGAGAATGCAAAACCCTGACCGAGGAGCTTTACCGTCGAAATGAGGTTTTCACGGTTGCCCGTAAACAGATCGATCATCTTCAGAACGATCGAGATCACAAGCGGGATTGCAGCCACGGCTGATGCCACCTGCAGAAGGATCACCGGCAGGGGCTTTTTGATCTTCGCACCTTCCGGATAGTGCTTCTTTTTGGCATTCATTATTATCTCTGATGCGATCAGACATGCGACCGCAACGATGACACCGCAAATGGTCAGCAATGCCAGAACAGAGTTTTCAGCTGTTATATCAGAGGGATTCATAAAAGCGATTATAGCATACAAAAGCCCCGTCTGAAACGATTCAAACGGGGCCTTTTAAGCTTTTGATAAACCTGATTACTTACCGATAGTTGTGATGTCAGAACCGAACCACTTCTGTGAGATCTTGGCAAGAGAACCGTCTTTTGCCATCTCTTCGAGAGTCTTCTGAACCTGGTCCCTGAGCTGCGTATTACCCTTAAGGAAACCTACGCCGTACTCTTCAGAGGAAATGGATTCATCAAGAACAACGAAAGGCTTGCCTGATGTCTTGATCTGATAACGTGCAACGATCTCATCCATAACGATGGCGTCAACGCTGCCGGACTCGAGTTCCATCATAGCGTTGAGGTAAGAATCAACCTGAACGAGTTCCTTGAAAGATGCCTTAAGTTCAGGCTTTCCTTCAACTGCCTCAAGACCGGAAGAATCCTTCTGAACGCAGACCTTGAGCCCTGCAAGATCAGCAAGACTCTTAACGGTTGAATCGTTCTTAACGACTACGACCTGCTGGTTCTTCATGTAAGCCGAAGACCATTCATACTGGGACTTTCTCTCTTCGGTCATTGTAAAACCGTTCCAGATGCAGCTGATGTTGCCAGACTTGAGCTCCTGGTCCTTTGAATCCCAAGCGATAGGCTGAGCAACATACTCCATACCCATTCTCTTTGCGCACTCCTGAGCAACATCGAGATCGAAACCGGCATATGAACCGTCCTTCTCAACGAAACCCATGGGAGGAAATTCCTTATCGAAACCGACAACGAACTTCTTCTGAGTTGACTTGCCGCAAGATGTAAGCGGCATTGCGAGCATGACAGCTGTAAGGCATGCTGCGACAATCTTTCCGAATTTCATGTTAATACCTCCAATACGATAGCTTGTAAAAAAGCATACGCATTATATCACTAATTACTTGGTACCGAAGATACGGTCGCCTGCATCTCCCAAACCGGGGAGAATATATGCGTTTTCATTAAGTTCTCTGTCGACATTTCCGACATAAATCTCGATGTCGGGATGAGCTTCGGCAAGTCTCTCAAGACCGTAAGGAGCAGCAATGATGCACATGAACTTGATGTGCTTTCCGCCGTGGTTCTTGATGGAGTTGATCGCATCGATGGCGGAACCGCCGGTTGCGAGCATCGGGTCAACTACAAGTATAAGACGCTGATCGATCGGATCAGGAAGCTTGCAGTAATAATCGTGGGGCTCATGAGTAACGGGATCCCTGTAAAGACCGATGTGTCCGACCTTTGCGAGAGGCGCAAGAGCTTGAACGCCGGGAACCATTCCGAGACCTGCACGAAGGATCGGAACGATGGCAAGTTTCTTACCGTCGATCATGGGTGTCAATGTCTTCTCAAGAGGTGTCTCTATCTCAACCTGCTTGAGAGGGAGATCTCTCAATGCTTCATAAGCTTCAAGAGTGGCAACTTCCTCAACGAGTTTTCTGAACTCATAGTTACCTGTTTCGATACTTCTCATAAGCGAGATCTTGTGCTTGATGAGCGGATGCTCCATGATCTGGACGTTAGCATAATCCTTGTACTGCATATTCGTCTCCTTCTTTGTGAAAGCTTTAGGTGATAATCCCTTGAACTATTTTAGTTTATTGAATTTTTAAGTCAATAAATCAGGGCTCGTCATGACTTATTTTATTGCAAACAGGTGTCAAAATGATTGCTTGATTTTTACGCAAGAGTGCTATTATAAATTAAATCCATATACAACGGAGGGCTTGTTATGAGTAAATCCAGTCTTCAGGATGGAGCGGTTTACGACGCGAAATCACTGGGTGCCGGCCGTGTTATCGTGCTCGGATTCCAGCACATGTTCGCCATGTTCGGATCGACCATCCTCGTCCCTGCTCTCACCGGACTTTCGGTGTCAGCCACACTCCTTTTCGCAGGTCTCGGAACACTTCTCTTCCACCTTTTATCCAAGAGAAAAGTACCTGCATTCTTAGGTTCATCTTTCGCATTCCTCGCAGGTTATTTTGCAATTGCTCCCAACGGTGAGCGCGAACTCCTGCCTTACGCTTGCTTCGGTGTCGCACTCGCAGGTCTTGTATACCTGATCCTCGCTGCGCTCATCAAGGCATTCGGCGTAAACCGCGTAATGAAGTTCTTCCCTCCCATCGTTACAGGACCTATCATCATCGCTATCGGTCTGTGCCTTTCAGGTACCGCCATCAACAGCTGCTCAACCAACTGGCTCGTAGCTGTAGTAGCGATCCTCATCATCGTCATCTGCAACATTTGGGGCAAGGGCATGGTCAAGATCATCCCCATCCTCTTAGGCGTTGTAGGCGCATGCCTCCTCTGTGTCATCCTAACTGTTGCATGCGGACAGCCCGTTGAAGGTTACTACACACTTGCAGGCGATCCCAATTTCCAGCTCTTCTCAGTTGCAAGCATCGAAAACATCAAGAATGCTCCTTGGGTAGGACTTCCCGTTCAGTATCAGGATACAGTATTCAATATCTTCACAAGCGGCAAGATGGACACAGGTCTTCTCATCACCGCTATCTTCACGATCGTTCCTATCTCTCTTGCAACGATCGTTGAGCATATCGGCGACATCTCCGCAATCTCTTCAACAGTCGGAAGCAATTTCATCGCAGACCCCGGTCTTCACAGAACACTCATGGGCGACGGTCTTGCAACAACTCTCGCTTCTCTCTTCGGAGCTCCCGCAAACACAACATACGGCGAGAACACAGGCGTACTTACGCTCTCCAAAGTCTTCGATCCGTTCGTAATCAGACTTGCAGCTCTCTTTGCGATCTGCTTCTCCATCTCACCCAAGCTCGCAGCTTGCATTTCAGCAATCCCTACACCTGTAGTCGGCGGTATCTCACTCGTTCTCTACGGAATGATCTCCGCTGTCGGTGTCAGGAACATCGTTGAGAACAAGATCGATTTCGGCAAGGCAAGAAACGTCATCATCGCCGCGATCATCCTCGTTCTTTCTATCGGTGTTACATACAGTGCAGCAGGCTCGATCGTAATTCCCGTAAAGGCTATTGTAGACGGTGTTTGGACAGTCGTATTTAAGATCTCCCTCTCAGGTCTTGCAATCGGTTCACTCACGGGCATCATCCTCAACGCGGTTCTCCCCGGCAAGGATTATGTCTTTGAAGACAACCAGAAAGCAGCTCAGGCAAAAGAAGGAATTATCCAGTCTGAACCCATCGAGAAAAAGAAGAAAAGCTGATCATTAAAAAGCTTAAGAAACAAAAGTCCCGGATCATTCCGGGACTTTTTTTATGAGATTATTTTCTGAAACCATTATCTCAGCAAAAGGATAAGCCCTGCCAGTTCGAGTACGATAATGACCGCGAGGCCGACCATGAAGAAAGACAGTTTCTTCGCATCAGTGAAGAACGAAGGCTTCCCTGCATCGAAAGCGGATTTTGCATGTACGGGTTCTGCACCGCCTGCCATCAGGTCGGAGTTCATCATGAACTTGTGGCCGTCACGGGCAAATACAGACGGGTCTTCCTCATCTTCGAAATCCTCTTCCGCCTCAAATATCTGGGACTCGATTGGCTCAAAGCCTGAAAGCTTTCCCGTGTTCTTAACCTTTACTTCACCCGAAAGCAGAGCCTCATCCTCAAAAGGATTGAGCGCGTTCAAAGAGCCTGCGGTAAACTCGGCAGTCGTTCCTTTGACAGGATCGGGGATGGCATCATCACCGTCGTAATGAACCTCTATCCTTAAGTCCTTATGTTTATCTTTCGGGGCTGTCGGAACATTACGCTCGGAAGAAAGCCTTCCCGGGCGCTCATATAAAGGTTTTGAATTCTTCTTTGCGGATTTCATAACAGGCATTATAACAAAACCCGGCAGAAAATTCTCTGCCGGGTCTTAAATTCAATGGGTTTGTTCCAAAGATCAGATCTTGTTGTCGGAACCGAGAACTTCCTTGATCTTGTGAGCAACGATAGCCTTAACGTTAGCACGGCCGTCACCAAGATACTGACGGGGATCGAAATGATCAGGATGCTCAACGAAGTGCTTACGGATGCCTGCTGTCATGCCCAGACGGAGGTCGGAGTCGATGTTGATCTTGCAGACTGCGAGCTTAGCTGCCTTACGGAGCTGCTCCTCAGGGATGCCGATAGCGTCAGGCATCTTACCGCCGAACTCGTTGATGATGGAAACGTACTCCTGAGGTACGGAAGAAGAACCGTGGAGAACGATAGGGAATCCGGGGATTCTCTTCATGCACTCTTCGAGAACGTCGAATCTGAGCGGCGGAGGTACGAGGATACCCTGCTCGTTTCTTGTGCACTGTGCAGGTGTGAACTTGTATGCGCCATGGGATGTACCGATAGCGATTGCGAGAGAGTCAACGCCTGTTCTGGAAACGAATTCCTCAACCTCTTCAGGTCTTGTGTAAGACTCGTTACCAGCCTCAACCTTAACGTCATCCTCGATACCAGCGAGAGTACCAAGCTCAGCCTCAACGACTACGCCGTGATCGTGAGCATACTCAGCAACCTTCTTGGACTCTGCAATGTTCTCTTCGAAGCTGTGGCTTGAATAGTCGATCATGACAGATGTGAATCCGGAATCGATGCAGGACTTGCATGTCTCGAAATCAGCACCGTGGTCAAGGTGAAGAACCATAGGTACTTCAGGGTGAAGCTCTACAGCAGCCTTTACGAGGTGAACAAGATAGTCGTTGTTAGCATACTTTCTTGCACCTGCAGAAGCCTGAAGAATTACAGGTGACTTGAGTTCAGCAGCTGCTTCGGTGATGCCCTGAACGATTTCCATGTTGTTGACATTGAAAGCGCCGATTGCATAACCGCCATCATAAGCCTTTTTGAACATTTCGGTGGATGTTACTAATGCCATAAGCGTTACGCTCCTTTAAATTATTTAATAAACTGGAAGCCCATACAGGGTTCCGCTTTTTATTACCGCTCTATAATACTTTTCAGAGTTAGGCAAGTCAACAATATTGAGTTTCAATTTTTGTTTTATTCACATTAAACGAACGAATTCGAAGGCGTGATGAAACCGTTGTCATCAATACTCAAAGCATCCTGATTAAAAGCAAAGTCCACGGCCTTCTCACAGAGCTTGTAACAGTCTGTTGTAGACGCGGTCCTGGCAAAGCCCAAAGTCTTGGCAGTCTCAGTTATAAGGCTCTGTCTCGGGAGCCCTAACTGCTCTTCCGCAATGTCTATCACTGCCCTTGCCGCTTCCTGGACTGCTATATCTGAAGCTTTTCTGGGTTTTCCGCCTATTACAGGGACTCTGTAGAACGGCAAGATTCCGTACGACGAGGCCTGATCTGCCCAAAGTATCTTTGTCCCTTCCCCTTCTTCACCGTCAAGTGACTGAAGCGTAAAAGGAAGCCTGGAATTTCTGACCAGATAGTCGCATCTGGCCTTAAGTTTGGCAGAACTCTTGAGAATACCCAGCATTTCAAGCATTTCAGCCGACACGACGTCAAAACTGACCGGAGCTTCGGCCTGAACTATCTTTGTAACCAGTTCAGTCAGGGCCTTCGTATACAAAGGATCACAGAAAGTCTCGGCTGACATGGGCTTGAGCTTTACGTCAAGCCTTCTGTAGACCTGGGCGTGGCCTGTCAGTCCTGTTCCGGATTCAAAGTTTTTTTTTGCTCCTCGTCTTCAGTAACAGGAGTCTCCTCCTCGACTATCGGACCTGTGCCGTCGATCACGGGGATCTCAGGTTCAGCCTCAGCTGTCTCAGAAACTGCTTCCTCTGCCTGCTTGGCAGCATTCTCTGCAGCTTCGATCTTCTCGATGCACTGCGAGATGACTGAATCAGGATTCTCCCACCATTCAAGTGACCATACCCTGATTACGTTCCAGCCAAAGCCCTTCAGCACGGAGATCTGTGAGATTTCACGTGAAGTCGTGGTTCCCGCTTCGGCATAGCTCTTACCGTCAAGAAGGATTCCGAGACAATATTTGCCGGGATCTTCAGGTGAGATAACGCCGATGTCGACCTTGAAACCGGACTTGCCGATATTACGGTCAGTGTTATATCCGAGCTTTGCGAGCCTTCCGCAGATATCATCTGCAATGCCCGTAAACTTAAGGCTTCTGTCGATGATAGGAGCTGAAGATACTGTATTAACCGTCTCTCCGTCAGAAGATGCATCCCACACTTCGCTTCCTGCGGCATACTGCAGGAATCTCTTGAGTGCTCTGACGCCCTCGGAAGAAGATTCACTGATCTTTATCTGGTCAGCCGTAATGGATGAGAACACCTTCATTTCGAGACGTGAACGCGTTACCGCAACGTTCAGTCTTCTCCAGCCGCCGTCGCGGTTCAGAGGACCGAAGTTCATTATCATCCTACCGGTCTCGTCCTGGCCGTATCCGACAGAGAAAAGGATTACGTCTCTTTCATCACCCTGAACGTTCTCAAGGTTCTTGATGAATACAGGCTCTTCACCGCTGAATGCCCAGCTTTCAAGTTCGGGATCGGTCTTGCACTTCTCATCAAGGAGATCTTCGATGAGAGACTGCTGCTGGATGTTAAAGGTAACAACGCCGAGCGTCTGCTTTGATCGTATCGGATCGTGGCAGCGCAGTGCTATCTCGTTAACGACGGCTTCTGCCTCTGCCCTGTTCGTTCTTGTCTTACCGCTGTCGAATGTACCCTCGATCATCTGCAGAGTGACCATCGAATTACGGTCGTCTGCTGACGGGAACGTATAAAGTTTTCCTTCATAGAAGAGTTTGTTGGAGAACGTGATAAGGCTTTCGTGACGGCTTCTGTAGTGCCAGAGCAGATGAAGCTCGGGCATGCTTACCGCGAGGCAGTCATCGAGGATGCTCTCCAAGTCTTCGATCTCATAGTTCTCATCGTCAAAGACCTGTTCCCTGAAGAATGACGTAGGCGGCATCTGCTTTGGGTCGCCGACAATGATCGCGTTCTTGCCTCTTGCTATTACGCCGACAGCTTTGCATGTGGGCAGCTGTGAAGCCTCGTCGAAGATAACGACATCGAACGTGGATTCCTTATTCGGAGCAAGATACTGAGTGCATGACAGAGGGCTCATGAGAACGCAGGGACAAAGCTTAATCATGACCTTGCCGATCTTTGAGAACAGAGTCCTTATTGAGACTCCCCTGCCGCCGCTCTTTATCGCGTGCTGCAGTATGCCTAATGCGGACATCGCATTGGCATCCTTGGTAAGGTTCGGAAGATTCTTGGCTATCCTTAAATAGATCTCCTGGCGTGTAAGCTTTTCGAACTCATTGCCAAGAGTGTTAAGTCTTGCGATCTTCTCTTCAAATACGGATGCGCTGAAATCCCTGAAAGTCTCAGTGCTGTCGATAATGAGTGTTACGAGGCTCTTTGCATATTCCTTGCGGAAAGCCGGAACGAGCATGTCAGATTTTATCCTGCCTTCTTCGTAGGCTCTTACGAGTCCGCTTATCTTGAGATCGTTACACTTCTTGGAAGACCTGTTGAAAGCAACCTTTGGCCTGATCAGATCTGCGTTTGCAGCAAGTTCATCGACCATGGCCTTCTTGTCACTCAAGAGTCCGTTATCAGGCGCAAGGACAGCGTCCTCAAATGCATATGTATTCTTGAGAACGTTATAGGCATTCTCAAGGTTCTTTCCAGCAGCAACAAACGCGGAAGCAGCAGCGCAGGCACCCTGATTAGCCGCAAGAACGCATCTCGCGTTTCCGGAGATATCGCATGCGTCCGCTTCATTCATGAGCGCGAGGCTGCGCGTGTTGAGATTTGATACTGTATTGATGTCAAAGCACGGGAGCGGTGCCTGGGGATTGTAGAGACCGCCAAGATATGTGGCATCCTGTGTAAGGCCCTGTCTGATCGATGCTTCAAGCCTCTGAACAGCAACGAGCGCATCAAAAGCGGGCCCTAAGTTGTCCTTTGCGGCACCTGACTTGTCGAATACCCTTACCTGCTTGTACAGGCCGCTGATCGCGAAAGACTTACCGAGCCCGCCCTTTGCATTTGCGGCATTCAGCTCAGCCTGAAGTCTTAAACCGTCAAGCGCAAAGAATCCGTCCGCCCAGCCTGCTGCAAGAGCGTTTCTCTGCATCCAATAAGCATTAGAGGCCTGGCACAGACCGTCAAGTCTGACGCTCAAAGACCTGAAGTCACGGCAAGAAAGCCATGACGCGGGAAGTCCGAGCGTTGAAAGTTCATAGATGGCAGCTGCAAGACGAAGATATGTCTTCGTTTTCAGGTTGCTTCCATCTGTTCCCATTACGTTGCAAGCAGTCTGGTCTGTCCACTGCTTGAAGCCGTTAAAGGCATTTTCAAATTCAGCATATGCGCTGTAGAAAGCTTCACAGGCTCTTCCGAGATTCTGCTTTGATTCCTGAGAAAATTCCGTAGCCTTAACAAATGAAAGCTTTCCGCCAAGGTCACCTGATGAAGCGACAAGCTCGCCGAGATTTGCTTCAATCTCATTTACCCTTGCTTCAGAAGCCTCATTTATGAAACCTTCATCAAACGGCATGATGTCAGGAGCGCTCTCGTTTGCTGCAAACATGTTGACGAGTTCGAAAAGCGACATTCCGCATCCGCGTCTGACGTGAAGGTCTTTTGCGTATTTGTCGAGTTCTGCTCTTCTGGAAGATATCTCATTAAGCTGCTTGTCAAAATCCTCGCTGTTGGGCAGCTTGGCTCTTACCTCGCTTGCCTCCTTAAGCTGATTGAGGACATGGCTCTTCCTGACCTTATTAGAATGGAGCTCAAGGCAGAACGGAGCAATGCCGATCCTGTCGAGACGTGAATAAACAACATCGAGAGCGGCTTTCTTTTCGGATGCGAAAAGGACAGTCTTGCCGTTTGCCAGACAATTGGCGATTATCGATGTGATAGTTTGTGATTTACCCGTTCCCGGAGGGCCGTGAAGAACAAAGCTCTCTCCCTCATAGCTTTCAGTGGGAGTTGCGGCAGCAATGGCTTTAAGCTGTGAACTGTCGGCTGTGATCGGAAGCAGCACTTCGCTCTCACTGACGTCCTTCATGGTAGTCAGATCCTTCGCATTCCATGAAAGAACGCCGTCAATCAGGCTCTTTACGACTTTATTGGCAGAGATCTCTTCGCGGTGGCTGTGCATGTCGTTCCACATGACGAACTGTGAGAACGAGAAATTGCCGAGCACGCAGGATTCAATGACTTCCCAGCCATTCATCCCGGCGATGTGAGCCTTGACCAGCTCGAAAACAGCGGCAACGTTAATTCCGTGCTCATCGACGGGCAGGTCTCCCTGAAGCTCCGAAACATCAATTCCGAAGTCCTGTCTGAGCTTTTCAAGTATGGTGATATTGAACTGCGTATCTTCTTCACGCTTACGCATCGCATATCCGAGAAGAATGGACTTACGGACGAGTTCAACCGGGATAAGCAGGATTGGAGCGTAGTAAGGATCTGTCTTGTCCTTCTCCACCCACTTAAGGAAACCCACGGCAAGATAAAGCGTGCTCGCACCGTTTTCTTCGATGGAGGCCTTTGCGCCTCTGTAGAGTTCCTTGATCTTCGTATCAAGATCTGCGGAAGTAAGCGAAGAGCAAAGCTTCCCCTTACTCATTTCAGAAGATATGTATTCATTGAATTCCTTGGTCTTGGCAAGGTCTTCGATCGAATATTCCTTGGCAGGAATGCCGGAAGCCGCCTTCTTGGCAGGCTCTTTCTTTTCCTCTGCAGGTGCTGTTGTCTCAGGGAGAGTGGCAGGCTCGGCAGCTGCTTCAATGGCAGCCTGCGCTGTTTCAGCATTCTCAGCAGGCGCTTCTTCGGCAGTTGTACCGGCAGGCTTTTCTTCTTCCTTATCAGCCTTCTTGTCAGGGCTCTTACGGGGAATAATGCGGTATTCCTTGTTATCCACAAGAGTATCTTCAAGATCACCGCATCCCGGAACGAACAAAGGCACACAATTGCCCTTGATCCTCAGGTTTAAAAGACTGTTGCGGGTTGAAAGATCGAGGAGTTTGCGCTCCCACAGATCAAATTTTACAGAAGCTCTGTCATTAGTATTTTCAGCCATGGCTCAAATCCTCCGGTACAAGAAGAATTATATACTAAAAACGCACTTATTTTTTATATTTTTATTGCTTTCCGTTGAGAATCTTCCGCCTGATCTTATAGTCGGGGATTATGCTTCCGACGATGTCCCAAAAAGCCTGCGAATGGTTCGGAACGAGGAAATGCGAAAGCTCATGGACGACCACATATTCAACCAGAGCGGGATCTTTTTCGGCAAGTCTCGTGCTGAACTTCAATACTCCCCTTCTATTCATGCACTCGCCCCAGAAAGACCTGTAATGACCGATCATAATCTTGGAAGGATATTTGACTCCCCTTGTCGCAAAGTAAGGCATATGCCTCATGATAAGCTCATCGATGAGGATCTTAAGGTCTTCTTCATCTTCCTTGCTGATGTTCTTCCACTTGTCCTCATCAGCGTTTCTTACGGCAGTCTCATCAAGAGCCTTCTTAAAAAATGAAGATTTGGATACTATGAACTTCTCGGCTTCTGCGTAGCTTACCCAATAAGGCATTGATGCATAAAGGGAGCCGTCCCTTCTTACGCGGACGTTGATGTTCTTCACGCGCTTGCGCTCGAATTCAACGATCACGGCCCTTCCGCCAATATCTATTATCCTGGTTGTACTCACTTGAAAATAAGGCCTTAAGCCTTGAGCATCTTATCGAAGTTCTTGCCGTTCATCTCGTACATGGTGCGTCCGCACTCTGCAAGGCGGCCTTCGATGTGTTCCTGCTCCTTGGGACGCTTGATCTTGAGCGTTGTAGTCTTGATCATGTCCTCTTCGGAGAACACGAAGTTACGTACGATCTTATACTGAGGCATCTTGTGGTTTGCCTCATGCATCATGTCATTGAGATATGTCTCGACCTGTGAATCATCAGGCTCGGTCTTAAGACCCAGTTCAGAACCGATAGCCTTACGGTCGATAAGGAGCTTCGCGCAGATGTCGATTGCTTCACGGTCGTTTCTGTTGCCCCAGACGAATGCCTCGGAAACACCCTTGATCTCGGTAAGGACTGCCTCGATCTCCTCAGGGAAAGCCTTCTTTCCGTTGGTAAGAACGATCATGGACTTAACGCGGCCCGTGATATGAATGGATCCGGTCTTGTCTATGTAACCCATGTCGCCCGTATGAAACCACCCGTCAGAATCGATGGCTTCAGCAGTAGCCTCTTCGTTCTCATAGTATCCGAGCATGACACAGTCGGACTTGGTAAGGATCTCGCCTACTGCCTTCGGACCTTTGCCTTCGGCATCGATAGCTACTGTAATGCCCGGGAGCGGACGTCCTACGGAACCGTGCACGTCGCATGCCTCATTGGTAACTGAGATAACCGGAGAAGTCTCCGTAAGGCCGTAACCCATATAGAACTGAAGACCAAAATCGGTAAAAGCATCGATGTACTTCTTGTCGATTCCGGCACCGCCGATTACGATCATCCTGAAATTACCGCCGAGCTTATCTAAGATGTCACGGAATATGTTGCGTCTTACGTCAATTCCGATGTGCTTTAAGAACCTTGTTACAGGTCTTGCGACTGCTATTATCTTCTCCTTGCCCGAAGACTTGATTCCGTCTTCGATCTTTTCGTAGATGTTCTCGAAAAGCAGAGGAACGGAAATGCATACGTCAGGCTTCCATTCTTCCATGTTCTTTACGATGTAACGCAGACCGTCGCACATGCAGATGCAGGCGCCGCATGAAAGAATAAAGAAATCGCAGGTGTTCTCAAATGTATGGTGAAGCGGCAGGATCGAGAATGCACGGTCGCCGCGTCTTACGTCCAGTGTCTGCGAGATCGCATAGACATTGGAGCAGATGTTTTCATGAGAAAGCAGAACGCCCTTACTCATCGAAGTCGTTCCTGACGTGAAGAGTATGATCTTAGCAGCTTTTGCGTCGATCGGGGTATTCTCGAACTTGGTGTCGCCCTCTTCCCTGAGCTTTTGGCCTTCCTTTATCCAGTCGTAGATGTCCACGAACCTGTCATCGTCCTCGGGCCAGGTATCCTCAGGCTTTTTGCCGGAAAGTCCGTCTTTATAGAAGATAACGAACTTCTCGAGCGGAATGTCGAGCTCGCCTGATTTGATTTTCTCGGCGATGGAAAGCATCATCTTATGATGTTTGTGCTGATAGAAGATAACGCGGCTTCCTGATCTTACGAGGAGCTGGATGAGCTCGTCCTCAGGAAGTGCCCTGTCGAGCGGGACTCCTACCGAGTTTGAAGAAAGGATCGCATTATAAGAAACAAACCATTCATAGGCATTCTCACCTACGACGGCAAGTCTTTCACCCGAATAGTCGCTGTTGAGGATGTATGTGGCAAGACCAGTTATGTCATTGCCATACTCAAAATAAGTCCTGTGGACCTCTGAAAGCTTGGGTGATCTTCTGAAAATGAAAGCATCAAGTTCGGGGAACCTGGCGCAGGTCTTAACGACAAGATCTCTTATATCAGTAAACTTTTCTGCCGTATATATAGCTGTGCCCTTTACGGGATTCATATAATTCCTCCGTCACATGACGCAATTTAAGCAATAGAAAATATAACATACTTATCAGATTTTATACAACAAATCGCTCTTTTGAATAAAATGTTGGAACAATAAAACTTTTGAGGTATATTAATTAAATCTATAAAGCCAAAGAGGGGTATTTATGTCAGAGGTCAAGCCTGATAATGTTTCTTCCGCTTCCGGAACAGCTGCGGAACATAAGACTACACACGCCGAGCACCATAAGGCGCTTGACGAAAAATACCCTACCAAACGAGGTTTCTGGGACGTAGTCGCAAAGAACGGGTTCCTTCTTCTTACTCACATATTCTGTGACATGAAGTGCATCGGGAAAGAGAATTTCCCCAAGAACAACCCTTATGTAGTTGCTTCAAACCACCAGAGCTATCCTGACGGCGTTCTCATCATCGACTATCTCCCGAAGGGTCACTTCAAGTGGATGTGCTGCCTTGCAGCTTCCGACCTTGAGACCCAGCACGGAAGTCTCGGCCGTCTCATCATGCGCGTAGGCCGCGGCATCGCCGTCGACCGTTACGGCAACCCCGTAAGAGGACTCATCAAGGCTAAGAAGGAAGTTGAACAGGGCAACATCTGCTTTGTATTCCCCGAAGGAACAAGAACACACACCGGTAAGCTCGCCGAACTCAAGGACGGTGCTTCTTACCTTGCCATCAAGGCAGGAGTTCCCCTTGTTCCCGTCTATATCGCTGGCGCTTACCAGATCTGGCCCAGAACCCAGAAGCATCCTCATCCACTCAACGGTCTTCACAGAAAGAAGATCAGGATCTATGTCGGCGAGCCAATGTACGGCAAGGATTACGACAACGATGCCCACAAGATGACAGAAGCTCTTTCCGAATGGATGCACCGCCAGGAAGACATGCACTGGGATCCGGAAACGAATTACAACTGACAAATAAGATAGAGGCTGTTTCTTTCGAAACAGCCTCTTCTCTCTTACTCACATCCCTTATTCAGAAAGTATTCTTAATCCAATTCCCTGTAATCTTTATTCCGCAGGTGTCTCTATCTTATGTCCGAGATCTTTGAAGGTCTTATTCCAATCAACCTCCTTGATCTTTCCTCCAAGTCCGAAAGCGAATACCACAATGGTGATCACTGCCATGACCATGGACAGGAAGAGTGAGATGACGCCTGTAATAAGTAATTTGATATCACCTTTGCTCATATCATGCCTCCCCGAATCCCTTAGTCCAGATTCTCTTATTCCAGTTGATGTATGCTTTGGTTCCCTTTGCGAAGTACTTGATTCCAAGTATCACAAGGATAAGGAGGAATACAGCGAAGAACAGAAGTGTTACTGCCAGAAGGATCGCCGGTACCATGTAGTATGTAACGTTGCCGGTAACGATGGCTGTAACGATTGCTGCGATTCCGCCGAGTGAACCAAGGAAGATGCAGGCTGCTATGAAGATAGCGAAAAGAATTATGAGCCAGCACTCAACTCCGACAAATGCATTAAAGAGAACCACGAAAAGCTTGCTTCTGCCGTCTGCGCCTGTCTTTGTATCGTCAAAGACCTTGCTGCGCTTCTTTATGATCTCCGGAAGCTTCATGCCTTCTCTGTACATTGCGGCGAGCTCATTGGGATCACCCAAGCCTTCGGCTATTTCCTCCTCGGTCTTTCCCTTGAGCGAGCCTTCGGAGAAATGAGCACCAATCTCATAGAGGATCTCATTTACGTCCTTATAAGGCATAGCGCCGAGAGCTTTCCCGAGCGTATCAAGATATTCTTTTTTATTCATCTGATTCTTCCCCCTGTTTCTCATTGATGATGCCGTCGACTGCTTTTGAGAATTCTATCCATTCTGCTCGGTCGCTCTGCAGTCTTTTGCGGCCTTCGTCCGTGAGGTGGTAATACTTCCGAGGTGGTCCGTTCTGAGATTCCTTGAGGTACGTATCCACGCTTCCTTCTGCTGCTAATTTGCGTAAGATCGGATAAACGGTTCCGTCTGCGATATTCATCTTAGCCGTAAGGCAGTCAGCCAGGTCATAGCCGTAGCTGTCGCCCTTGTCAAGGAACGCAAGCACGCACAGGTCAAGTACTCCTTTCTTGAACTGATTGTTCATATTATTCCCCCTTATTCTCTTTAATGACGTGGGGATTCGTCTTCCCATGTCAGTATTGAATATAGCACACTATTATTCATTGTGCAATACTGTTTTTAATTCATTACTGAACATAGTTCTGTAACGCGGAATTGTATTCTAAAATCAGAATGCTATTATTTCTTATTAAGGAGAAATAATATGGCTGATAATAACGAACTTAAGATAGAACAGATACTTTCCGAACTTCCCGAAGACAAGCGCAAGATCCTCAAGGATCACATCGATGAGCTTTCAGGAAAAGAGCGTGAAGATTTCCTGGAAGAAGTCATTACAGAATACGAATCTTTAAAGAACAACTCAGTTGTCTCTTTTACCGCAGCTGCGAAAAAGCTGAGCGAGGAACCTGAAACTCCCGTCAAGGAAGCAACGCTCGAGGATGTACTGAAACAGGGCAAAATGCCTGTTCACCGCCCCGAGATCAAGCCGGAGGACATTAAATTCGACGTTGTCCCTTCTGAAAGCACGCCTTCCACTTCGCTGAAAGAGATTCCCGTGGAGGACATCAAGTTTGAAAATGCCCTCACCGAAGTTCCTTATACCGCTGATGTAGCAGAAACCGATGATGCCGGGGATGAGAAACTCCCGGCCGCAGCAAATGCACCCGCAGAGAAAAAGGTTCCCAGTATAACACCTGTCTCCCCTGTCCGCACGGAAAAAAAGAAAAAGTCTCCCGTTGCCGGAATAATCATCGGCGCAGTTGCCGCAGTACTTGTCATCGGCGGCATTTTATACGCTTTTGTACTTTCCAAGCCCGGAAAGCCCGCTGCCACGGATCCCGTCATCACGACAGCATCTGAATCCGAGACTTCTGCCGCACCAACACCCACACCCGAACCTCTTCCCACAACTGAAACATCAGAAGAAACCACTACTTCTGAAACAGAGGCTCCAACACCCACTCCGATTCCGCTCAAGGAAAACGCTCCGGATCTCAAAGGAATAAAGGTGGTTATCGATCCGGGTCACCAGCAGAAGACCGACTACAAGAAAGAGCAGTTCAAGAAGGGCACTAAGAACGGCAAGGCTCGTGCCACGAGCGGCGCTGTCGGTGTAGCCACCAAGCAGAAAGAATATGAGCTGACCATGGAAACAGCACTCATGCTCAAGGAATATCTTGAAAAGTGCGGTGCCACGGTCATTCTTACCAGGACAGAAAACGACGTCAACATTTCCAACAAGGAAAGAGCCGCGATCGCCGTAAAGAATAAGCCTACTCTCTTCCTCAGACTCCATGCCGACGCTTCCACTAACGCTTCGGTCAAAGGTGTCAGGGTCTACATTCCCAAGTCAGGCAAGCTCAACAAGAAAGCCAACGCTGACAAACTCGGCAAGCTCGTTGCAGCCGCCGGCAAGACTACTTTCCGCGGATCAAAGGCCACCAACCAGTACACAGGCCTCAATTTTGCTTCGAGCGTAAGGTCTTACCAGATCGTCCTCGGATACCTTTCAAATGCAGAAGATGACAAGAGGCTCGCAGATCCCGACAACAGATATGAGATGTGCGCAGCGATTGCGACATTCTGCAAGACATTCAAAAAGAAATAATCAGATACCAAAAGGACAAAGCCCGGAAATTCATCGTTCCGGGCTTTTTTATTATTCATTATTTCAGTGGCGGAAGCTCGTGAATGTCGTAGTTATCGTAATAGATCTTGAACGCCGTCTTTACGTCTCCCGAAAGCTCTACAAGTGTTCCCGCCTGGAACATTGCGGAAAGTGTTCCTGAAGGAGCCTTGTATGCGGCATTTGAGATAACCTTCAGTTTTTCGTTTCCCGGTGAGACAGCGCGAAGCACGGGCTCGGAGCTGAACAAAAGCTCGCCCGTTGCTATGTGATAATCGCTCGAAACGATCGCAACATACTTAACTGAAGTGTATTTGGATGTCAGAATGTCATAAGTGAATATCGCATTCTGAGCCGTAGTGAGGGAATTATCCTCTACGATGATCCTTTTCCTGTCTATCCCCTGCTGTTCGAGCCATTTGGCCATCTCGCCAGATTCCGTAGCGTTTTCGTTTTCGGCTGCCGTACCGCCGCCTGTACATGCAATGTATGCCTTCGGATATTTCTTCGCACTGTTTAGAGCCACCTTCAGACGCTCTATCAGTTCATCCTTCATCGAGCCGTCAGGATTAAGCTGAAACCCGAGAACGACAATGCACAGTTCGTCGGTATCAGGAAGTCCGTCCGGAAGGACATCGTAGTTTAAAGGTTTTCCGAGATCAGGAGATCGCCAAAGATCCATTATCGTTTTCCAGCGCACACCTGCATTTGCATCAAGTGCTGAAAGCTCCACTAACAGCGAATCAACTTTTTCATTTGCCTCACTGCCGTAAGTTCCGTAATCAACGACCATCTCCTCGATCTTCTTCTGCACTGCCTGAGGATCAGTCTTTCCCGTCTCCGACTTCTTGCTGCAGCCGTACACGGGAAGCAGAAGACATAAAGCGAGAGAACACGCAATAAGTTTCAAGTCTTTTGTTTTCCTGCAATTCATGATGCAAAACCTCTTTGAAAATGTATTTATACAGTTTCATATTACTGTTCTGATATTTATTTAGTATTGTGAAAGTGTTAATCATCAAATAAGAAACCCCGTCAAAATTCAAAACCAATGTCGAATATATTGTTTTTTTGACAAAACTAATATAATCTGAAAATCAATACTCTGGAAAGAAGGAAAAGATTATGAGCGATAATTTAGACATGAATACCATCAGACAGCTCTCCAAAATGAAGAACGTTGATGAAGTTGATGCCAAGATCTTACAGGACAACAGCATAAAGAATGAATTCCAGTCAATAAAGGAAGTCGAGATATTAAAGGATACAGTTCAGCAGCAGCAGATCCTGCTCCATGCCATGTGGCTCATGCTCAAGGATCATGGTGCTGACAACGAGGAGTTCAACCGTCACCTCAAAGAGGCTTCGCAGTTCAGTTCACGCACTGATTTCAAGAACAACGTTAACTGCCCTAAATGCGGAAAAGGCATGCAGAAGATGGAGAAGGTCCCCTTCACTCTCAAGTGCTACTACTGCGGATATGAGCACCTCTGCAATCCTTTCATGAAGTTCGACGGACTCGATCCCGACATGATCGACTACAAGACAGAGCGTGCGACTTCTGAAGAGCTTGACGAACAGAGCAAGCCCGAGCAGTACGAGCAGAAAAAGGCTCAGTCCGAAGAGGAAGAGATCGCAAATGCAGAGGCTATCCTCAACACGAGCTATGAGCCATACGACGTCTCCAAAGACTTGAATTTCGAAGAAGACGAGTTATAATTTACTTCCGCTTTACGGAAAGTCCTCATGGGGATGCACCGGTTTCGACGGGGTCGCCGAAGCTGGGAAAGCGGGTGGAGGATTCTCGTTGGCCTCCTAAAAAAACGGGAACTTGCAAGTAATTGCAGACAAGACAGAGCTCGTAGCAGCCTAAGGCTACCGTCCCCGTGTGTATCTGCTCACATGGGTGTACGTACACCGCAGACCTCACCTGAGAGAGGTTAAGCAGGCAGTCCTCCCGGCAAAGCTTTGCGCCGGATCCGTGACTATAATCCCTCTATGAAGCTACCGGAACCTTAGCCCGTCAGCGGGCTCATGTGCAAGGGGAATATCTTAAACGCTGACTGCACCCGGAGATTGTCCCGGCCGAGACGGTTTCGGACAGGAGTTCGATTCTCCTCATCTCCACCATTTGACTTTCCGTAAAGTACGGACCAGGAAACAACAAAGACCCTCAAGCTTAATTGCCTGAGGGTCTTTTATTTTGTTTTTAGAACAGATCCATCAACAAGCAAACAAAAGACTTATTTTGTGAGTTTGAAGCAGATAGCTTCAAGGGCTTTGGCATCGTTCATGCCTGAAACTGCATCTGCACTTCCCCAAGAAACTTTCTGTATATGTTCAACTGCCGGAAGTCCCTTGTCAGTCTTCTGCTTGAAATCCTCTTTTGAGATCTGGAACTCGTCATCACCATATCTGACGTTGCCTTCGGAATCCTTCATCTCTGAAGCGATGACTTCAGCAGTTATCTTACCGTTATAAAGAGAGACTAGATAATAATATGTTGTGGTCTCTCCTGCCGAATCCGTATCATCGGCTTCCCTTGCAACATAAACGTATGCGCCTTCCTTGCTGATGCGGAGCTTGTATTCTTCTTCCATGTAAGGACCTGTAGAACCCTGCTCAAAAGGAGCTTCGACTTTGGCAATGCCGCTGCCGTCTTCCGTAACCTCATACATTGCAAAAGAAGTCTTCTTTGCAGCAGTAATCTCATAACGTCCGTTCATGTCGAGGTCAGTTACAGCATAACGCATTTCGGAATCACCTTCAGCAAACCAGGTGCTCTTGGCCTTAACTATGGCATCGAGCTGGCCTGTATATGCGAAAACAGGCGCAGGCAGTGTCGTCTCTTCCGTATTCTGCGTCTCAGAAGGTGCGGGAGTCGTTGCAGCTGCCGTGGGAGCTGCCGTGGGAGCTGCCTGTGAAGATGCAGGAGCAGGCTCTTTCTTGCTGCAGGAAGGAATTACCAGCATTCCGGCTGCAAGCATCGCTGCAGATATACGGCTGTATGTTTTATTCATCTCATTACCTCTCGATTTGATAATCGTGAATTATATCATAAGGTTCAAAAAGATATATCATAACAATGCGGCATATACGACAGAACCGTTATTTCCTTGTGTTAGAATACGCATATGTCTATTTCGGAAAAGAGCGCTTTCAGAAAGAAACTCGTATCCCTCATCCTCCCAATGACACTGCAGAACTTCATGTTCTCGCTTGTTCCATTGGCAGATACGGTAATGCTGGTTTCAGATCAGGACGCAATGTCCGCCGTCTCACTCGCATCCCAGGTTGCGTTTGTGTTCAACATGTTCTGCATAGCCTTAGCTTCGGGATGTTCAATGTTCGCTGCACAGTTCTGGGGCAAAGGCGATAAAGACAACATCGAAAAGATATTCGGCTATTCGATGAAGCTACTCATCCCGATCCTCGCCGTGTTTTTCAGCTGCACAATGTTCTTGCCCGAGGGCGTTATGCGAATCTACACCAACGAGCCGCTGCTTATCGCCAACGGTATCCCCTATCTGCGCATAGCATCCTTTTCATATATCTTCATGGGGCTTTCGATAATCTACGAATCAATCTTGAAGAATGTAGGTCTCGTAAAGCAGTGCACGTTCGCAAGTACAGTAATGGTTATACTTAACGTCTGCCTTAACGCAGTGTTTATCTACGGTCTTCTGGGCGTACCGAAGATGGGCGCTTCCGGAGCCGCTCTCGCTTCTGCAATAGCGTCTTTGACCGGTTTTATCTTCTGTATCTATTACATGCATAAAAAGAAGATCGTCTCTTTAAAGCTGAAGAACATAGTCAGGACAGGCATCCATTTAAGACAGCGCTATTCAAAATACAGTGCGCCGTTCTTTCTTAACCAGATAACATGGTGTCTCGGCTTCACCATGATAACAGTAATAATGGGCCACCTTGGTTCAGACGCCGTTGCCGCAAACGCAATCGTCACGGTCATCAAAGACATCGTCTCGGCATTCTGCTACGCTCTCGGCGCAGGCGGAGCCATCGTCGTCGGCAACGAGTTGGGAGCCGGAAGGCTTGATACCGCCAAAGACTACGGAAAACGTATCATGAAGCTCTCCGTTGTATCAGGGCTTATCCTTGGCATCTTAGCTGCTTCCACCGCTCCCCTGGTAATCAAGTTTGTAAACCTCACTCCCCTTGCCGAACATTATCTGTTTATCATGATCCTGATGTGCAGCTATTACATCTTAGGCCGCTCGATCAACTCAACGACAATAGGCGGCATTTTCTCTGCAGGCGGAGACACCAAGTTCGGGTTCATATGCGATACCGTTACCATGTGGGCATTCATAGTTCCCGTAGGTGCCATAGCAGCATTCGTCTTTAAGCTGCCTGTTCTTGTTGTCTATTTCCTTCTGAATCTTGACGAGATAGTAAAACTGCCCGTAGTCATTGCACGCTACAGGCAGTTCAAATGGGTTAAAAATATCGTAAATGATATGGAAGCCGACGAAGAATGATCAGCGATTGATCAACTTGCTTCCGTATTCGGTTGTATCAAATGTTGAGAAGTAATCGTTGAGGGACTCTGCTCTTCTGATAAGCTTGACTGAACCGTCTTCCTTAAGAAGGAGCTCAGCTGACCAGAGTCTTCCGTTGTAGTTATAGCCCATCGCAAAGCCGTGAGCGCCTGCATCGTGGATTACGAGATAGTCACCCATGTCGATCTTGGGGAGCATTCTGTCGATGGCGAACTTGTCGTTATTCTCGCAAAGAGAACCTGTAACGTCATACTTGTGATCGCAGGGAGCATTCTCCTTGCCGAGTACCGTGATGTGATGGTAAGCACCGTACATTGCAGGACGCATGAGGTTTGCAGCACAGGCATCAACACCGATGTATTCCTTGTAGATGTGCTTCTCATGGATTGCCTTTGTAACAAGGGCGCCGAAAGGTGCGAGCATGAATCTGCCCATCTCCGTATAGATAGCGGTCTCGCCCATTCCTGCAGGAACGAGGATCTCTTCAAACTTCTTTCTTACGCCCTCACCGATCTCCTTGATGTCGTTTGCTGTCTGGTCAGGCCTGTAGTCAACGCCTACGCCGCCTGAAAGATTGATGAACGCGAACTCAACGCCAACTTTGTTCTTAGCCTCAACAGCAAGCTCGAAAAGTTCGCCTGCAAGCTTCGGATAGTACTCGTTGGTAACCGTGTTGCTTGCGAGGAAAGCGTGAAGGCCGACCTTCTTTACGCCGTGAGCCTTAAGCTGTGAATAAGCCTCAAAGAGCTGCTCCTTGGTCATGCCGTACTTGGAGTCGCCCGGGTTGTCCATGATGCCGTTGCTGAGCTTATATACTCCGCCCGGATTATATCTGCAGCTTACGATCTCAGGAAACTTAGGACCGATGATGCTCTCAAGGAAAGGAATGTGTGTGATGTCATCGAGATTGATGATGCCGCCAAGCTTAGCGCAGAGAGCATATTCATGAGCAGGCGTGTCATTGCTCGAAAACATTATCGGGCCTCCGACCGCATCTGCCAGGACAAGCTCTGCCTCACTCGAGCAGTCAAATCCGAAACCTGCATCCCTGATGATCTCCATGATGAACGGATTGGGTGTGGCCTTTACAGCAAAATACTCACAGAAACCCTTGTTCCAGGAGAATGCTTCCTTAACGGCCTTACAGCGCGCCTTTATGCCGGCTTCATCGTAGATATGAAACGGAGTCGGATAGGTCTTTGCGATCTCTTCGATCTGTTCTTTGGTAACAAAAGGCTTCTTTTCCATAGTTAATCCTCACATTTACACAATATGGAAGAAATTTTACACTTTATCGGATTAAATTCAAGGTTTTCTGTATATTAATAAAAGTAATAACGAAAGGAAGTCAGAAATCATCATAATCTTCAACCGCATTGAAATCACGGTAGTATCTGACAAAATCAGCCATGATCATTTCTCTAGAGCGGATATTACCGTTTTCCAAGCCGCCGTTCTCAAGGCTTTCTATCCACTTATTGTGTTCAGCTTAGTTCTGCACTCATCTGTGAAAAACTGACTTTGAGAAACAGCCATATACTTGCTCCTATGGACCGAATTCCTGAGTAACTTCTATCTGGCCTTTTATGTTATCGTTAAACTCTTCAAGCTCTTCAGACGGCACCCAAAGTTCCTCATGCCTTGTGCTGCCGACTATATGTGTCTCATATCTTGAAACATAATCATCGTCCACTTCAAAACGGGTTACATATCCCTTATGATCTGCATTGTATACGGCATTCCATTTGGATGCTATCTCTATGGCATATTCCTCATTAAGAACAGGATAAAAGATCGGCTGCTCTGGAAATCTCGGCGGGAACCTCTTGTTTCCGCTCTCCCTGATAAGCTTTAATTCTTCTGTACCAACAGGTCTAAATAAGATCATTTCTTTATCCTTGCGTGCTTGTTTATCCCATTATAAAGAAAAACACACCTGTTCTGCTAGTTCCGCAGGCGCTTTAGCGCCGAGGACTTGTTCGTAGCCAAGAACAGGTGTGTTTTTCGAATTTGGTGGAGACGAAGAGGATCGAACTCTCGACCTTACGGATGCGAACCGTACGCTCTCCCAGCTGAGCTACGCCCCCATGCGTGAGAGATTATAGCACAATAATACCCGTGCTAGTAACCTCTCGATCGTTATCAGGTATACATTCCCTTGAACATGTCGATGCACTGAGAGACAAGTCCGGTCGCTACCAATACAGCCATGACCGCGATCAGGATCAGGATGTAGCAGAAATAAGATCTCGCAAAGTTTCTCTTATTTACGTTCTTTGTTCCGCCAAGTGCGAATACGACCAGGAAGATAAATCCAACAACAGGGATCGAAAACAGGATCTGATAACCGAAATATCCCCACATTGAAATCGGACGATACTTCTCCGGAATATTATTGATATCAGACATAGGCCCCTCCTAAAGTTCATATGATTTTGCAAAGTATAGCACTCTTTGACAAATTGTAGTAGCATTGACACGGAAGCTTAGCTCAGCGGGAGAGCATACCCTTCACAGGGGTGGGGTCGCGGGTTCAAACCCCGCAGTTTCCACCATTTCAGGCAATATTCTGAAACAAAAAGCGGCCGGGTTTCCGGTCGCTTTGCTTTTATTTTATAACTGGTAATGCTGTTTCGTATGCCTGCCATTTACCTTATGAGTCGATTACAGCATTCAGGTTATTAACCTTCCGTAAACTCTTACTCGAAACCGTGTCCGTCATGTTAAAATCACAGAAGAAACCGATATCTGTTGATTTCAAAGGAGCATTATATGAAGTTTACTGACGGCGCATGGATGACAGCTCAAGGATTTAACATTCACCCGGCTCGTGAAGTCAGGTTCGTTAAAACAGATGATATAAAGGTCACTCTTAC
>JAFWQF010000048.1 GCA_017509205.1 Clostridiales bacterium
CTCTTGAGTGCGCACTTGAGACACAGCCCAACATCTGCCTCATCGGTGAGGAAGTTGCAGCTAAGAAGATGTCTCTTGCTGACATCACCAACCAGATCGCTGACTCCGTTGAGAAGAGAGCAGCTAACGGCGACAACTTCGGTGTTGCCATCATCCCTGAGGGTATCGTAGAGTTCGTTCCTGAGTTCTCTGCTCTCATCGCTGAGATCAACGAGCTCCTCGCAGGTGAGAAGACAGCTCAGTTCAACGCTCTTCCTGACTGGAACGCTAAGTATGAGTTCATCAAGGCAGGCCTTTCCGCTGATGCTTTCAAGGTATTCGACATCCTTCCTCAGGGCATCCAGCAGCAGCTCTTCCTCGAGAGAGACCCTCACGGCAACGTTCAGGTTTCCCTCATCGAGTCTGAGAAGCTCTTCTCCGAGATGGTCAAGAACGAGCTCGCAAAGAGAAAGGAAGCAGGCACATACAAGGGCAAGTTCGGTGCTCAGCATCACTTCTTCGGTTATGAAGGCCGCTGCGCATTCCCTTCAAACTTCGATGCAGACTACTGCTATTCTCTTGGCTTCAACGCTTTCATGCTCATCCAGTACGGCTACACAGGATACCTTTCAAAGGTTTCCAACATCTCTAAGCCTGCTGACGAGTGGGTTGCAGGCGGTATGCCCATCACAAAGATGATGAATATGGAGAGAAGAAACGGTGCAGACAAGCCGGTTATCCGTAAGGCTCTCGTTGAGCTCGACGGCAAGCCGTTCAAGTACTTTGAAGCAAACAGAGAGAAGTGGGCAGTTGAGACTGCATTCACATTCCCCGGTGCTATCCAGTACTTCGGACCCTCAGAGGTCTGCGACCGTACAACAGTTACTCTCGCACTCGAGAAGGGCTGATATACTGTCAAAACAGTAACTTCAAAGGGATGTCTCAGAAGAGGCATCCCTTTTTATATGATCTGTCCTGTGTTGGCCGCGGTTTTCAACATAAAAGATATAAGTTCTGTATAATTATTCTATATGGCAACACTGAAATGCTACACATGTTCAAAGTGCGCAGGAATCCTGATGTTTGATCCTGATCAGGAGATCCTTGATTGTCCTTTTTGCGGAAACAGATACGACATCGTTGACTTTCATTCAGATGAAGTCCTTGATCAGGCAATTGCGTGTCTTAAGCAGGGATCGTTTTCAGCTGCAAAAGAGAAGTTCGGTCAGATCCTGGATAATGAGCCTCAAAACTTCGACGCGCTCCTGGGAACTGTACTGTGCGTGCTCAACCTGGATTCGGTAGAAAGACTGGAAAACAGCGATAACCTTTCCGGCAAAGATCTGATCGGAGCAAAGAAAGCGATATTAAGCGCCAAGAGGCTTTCGGCAGGCGCGAAAGCGGATTATTTTGCAAAGATGATCCTTCTTATCGAGAGTTATGAGAATATCCTCAGATTCGAAAGAGAAAAGAAGGAACTGCTATCCGGCGATACCAGGAACGAACTTAACCAAAAACTGCTTTCTGATTTCCAGAAGTACCGTTCCGATGAACGCTGGGCATCTTTAAACGGGATACCCGGGTTGTTTAAGATCATGGGCATATTGATTTTTGTTGATGTGTTCGTTTGTTTTTGGGCATATTTATTCAACTTTAAGGGCATGTATCTTTCGTTCGGACTGCTGATCGGTACCGGAATTCTGCTTATCTGCTGGTTGTCCAGGAAAGATAAGAAGCACGATGAGGCGTTTGATCCTGCTTTCGAATATCAAAAGAAACTAAAGAACAGAATAATTGAGCTGGACAGGACTTATATAACAGCTTACCGGAATTTGAACGAGATTATGGGTGAGTTTGCTCCTGAAGACAAAGTCCCGCAAAGCGTTTCAGAGAGCGGGACTGCCTCAGGTACTGATACACAAGCTCCAAAGGATGTCATCTGCGACAAATGCGGTGCAGTGATAGGTCTCGACAAGGACAAGCATGTTTATCAGTGTGCTCACTGCGGTGTGGCGTACGGTGTCTCGCTCTTCTTCGGAATGCCGATGGAGAAGGCTTTGAATTCTATCAACTCCGGAAACTATAAAGATGCCGGACTGAGGTTCTCGAGCATTCTCATGACAGATCCTTCGGATTTTGAAGCACTTCTCGGAAGGGCTCTTTGTGCGGGTAAATGGACAAAAGTCAGCAATATCAGGATCTCCGATGAGCTTGATGACGCTGAGCTTCAGCCTGTCAGAACCCTTCTTGAAGAGGCCGTACAGCATGCATCTGACAAAGATAAGCCGTATTTTTTGAAAATGTCAGAACTCATGTCTTATTTCGAGCCGTACAGGGAAAACGGAGAACAGCTTGAATCACTGAACAGCAAGGTCACTGACATGGAGGTCAGGGCCGATGTTTACGCGCTGGCATTTGAAGGCGCCAATTATGACGATGAATTCAAAAAGAAAAGACAGGATCTCGTCAACAAGACTTTTCCCGCACAGGTCCAAAAGAAAAAGCTTGAGAATGAATTCCAGGATATCCTGAACAGCCTGGTTGAAGAAAGAAGTACATGTCTCCTCGTCAAATAAAAACGCTGACAAGTAAAAATACTTGACACCGTTCCGGCTCTTTGTTATCATTCTGTGGTCGTATTCGGAGGAGAATTGCGCCCATATGAAGGAAAAGTCAATCAGAACAGGCATTTTGCTTGATTTTTACGGGAATCTCCTGACCGACAGGATGCGCGAGGCATGTGAGAGTTACTACTACGAGGATCTTTCGCTTGCCGAGATAGCGGAGCTCCAGGGCATTTCACGCCAGGGAGTACACGATACGATAAAACGCGCTGAGAAGGAACTTGAGTCATATGAGGATAAGCTCGGGCTCATGGGTCTTTTCGAGAAGAACAAAGCAAGGGCACAGAAGGCTCTTGACCTGATAAACAGCGGAGACTCCGAAAAGGCCGCCGCTGAACTTGAAGAACTGATTGAGGAAATGTAATAAGGTGTTTGAGAGCCTTTCGTCAAAACTTCAGAATATAACGGCTAAGATGCGCGGCAAGGCACGCGTTACCGAAGCTGACATCAAGGAGATGATGCGCGAGATCCGCATGGCTCTCCTTGAGGCTGACGTTAACTACGGTGTCGTAAAAGAATTCGTTTCCGACATGAGCGAGAAGTGCAAGGGCGCTGACGTAATGCAGTCGCTCACTCCCGGCCAGCAGATCGTAAAGATCGTCAGGGATTCTTTGACAGAGCTCCTCGGAGGCGAGAACGGTTCAGACAAGCTCCTTTCATCTTCCACAGGATTTAATACGATCATCCTTTACGGTCTCCAGGGTGCAGGTAAGACCACCACGGCAGTAAAGCTTGCCAAGCTCCTTAAGGCATCAGGCAAGAAGCCCATGGTCGTATCCGTTGACGTTCACAGACCCGCTGCTGCAGGCCAGCTCAAGGTCCTGGCTGACGCAAACGGCATTGACTGCTACATCGATCCTGAAGAGAAGGATGCGGTTAAGATCGCAAGAGATGGTGAGGGCAAGGCAAGATATCTGCTCTGCAATTACCTGATCGTAGATACCGCGGGACGTACGGTTGTTGATGATGAGCTCATGGACGAGCTCAAGAACATCAGTGATACCGTCAATCCCACTGAGAAGCTCCTCGTAGTCGACGCGATGATCGGTCAGGAAGCCGTAAACGTCGCTCAGACATTTGAAGACGCGATCGGCATGGACGGTTTCATCATGACAAAGCTCGACGGTGACGCAAGAGGCGGTGCCGCGCTTTCCATCAGAAAACTCACGGGCAAGCCGATCAAATACATCTGTACCGGTGAAAAGGTAGATGCCATCGAGCAGTTCCATCCTCAGCGTATGGCTGACAGGATCCTCGGAATGGGTGATGTCGTAAGCCTTATCGAAAAGGCTCAGAGCAACATCGACGAGGAAGAAGCCATCAAGTCGATGGAGCGCATGATGAGCAGCGGATACAATCTCGACGATCTGTATTCGCAGTTCCAGCAGATGAAGAAAATGGGTTCATTGAAGGATCTCGTGGGAATGCTTCCCGGTGCAGCCGGAAAGGTCTCAGATGAGGAACTTGATGATAAGATAATCGACCGTCAGATGGCGATAATCTCGTCAATGACGAAGAAGGAGAGAAGAGTTCCTTCCATCCTTAACGCAAGCCGCCGCAAGAGGATTGCAGCAGGTGCGGGCGTTGAGGTTTCAGACGTCAACAAGCTCATCACACAGTATGAGCAGACCGCGAAGATGATGAAGCAGTTCAGCAACGGCAAGGGCGGCTTCAAGATGCCCAAGGGCTTTGCGAAGCAGGCTGCGAAGATGGGACTTGGCGGCGGCATGAACGGCATGGCTGGAATGAACGGAATCCCTTCAGACATGCTTCCCGAAGGAATGGAAGCTCCGTCAAAGGGTGGTTTCGGAGGACTTTTCGGAAGAAAGAACACTGAAGCCGATGAAGGTCCCGTAACGCCCACAGGCAGAAGAGACCGCAAGAAGAAGCGCAAGGGCAGAAGATAAACCAAGGTGAATCCCGCGGGAATTACCCGCGTAGATCATAAAAAAACAAAATTATTTTTCCGGAGGAAAAGAAAATGGCAGTAAAGATTCGTTTAAGAAGAATGGGTAAGAAGAAGGCACCTTTCTACCGTGTAGTAGTAGCTGATTCCAGATACCCCAGAGATGGCCGTTTCATCGAGGAGATCGGTACATATGATCCTCTCAAGGCAGAGAACTCTGTTGAGATCGACGCTGAAGCAGCTAAGAAGTGGATCGGCAACGGTGCTCAGCCTACAGAAACCGTAAAGTCACTTCTCAAGAAGCAGGGAATCATCTGAGGAGCTTGTGATGGACGATTTATTGGTTTATATCGCCAGGGAACTGGTGAACAATCCCGATGAGGTCAACGTCAAGAAGACCGAGCGCGGAAATACAGTTATTTTCGAGCTTTCCGTCGCACCTGACGATACAGGCAAGATCATCGGCAAGAACGGCAAAAGAGCCCAGGCCATCCGTTCGATAATGAAGGCGAAGTACCTCAAAGAAGGTAAGCGCGTTATTGTCGACATCGTCGGCTGATACATTGGAAGACCTGATAGTTACAGGAAAGATAATCGGCGCGCACGGCGTCCGCGGGGAGATCAAAGTATTTCCTCTGACGGATGACGCGCGCCGTTTCCTGTCCATGAAAAAGTGTTTTCTGACAGGCCCGAAGCTCGAGGATCCCGAGGAAGCCTGCGTTGCTTCCGCAAGGCTCGACAAGGGCATCGTCCTTGTCACTCTTGAAGGCCTCACTGACCGCGACAAGGCTCAGGCTCTTCACGGCCGTTATATCTCGGTATCAAGAAGTGACGCGGTGCCGCTTCCCAAGGGCAGGTACTATACAGCCGATCTCATCGGCATGACCGTCACTGATGATGAAAAGGGTGAACTCGGCAAGGTCACTGACTGCATCGAGGCAGGAAGCGGACATATCCTCTGCATTAAGCGCAAGGGCAAGAAAGAACTCATGATCCCGTTCGTGAAAGAGTACTGCTACGATGTGTCAGTCGAGAATTCGTCGATACACTGCAGACTGCCGGAAGGCCTTTACGAACTGTACGAGTAAGCCCCGCAGACCGTTTGTTTCATTAGTAAATCATAAAGCGTTATGTTAAAATCTTCCCGGAGTAAGAAATAAGGGAGGATTTTTTTATGGGAAGAGGCGGCGGAGGCGGAAGCTCTCATCACAGCTCGCATCATTCGAGCAGTCATTCACATTCCGGAGGTTCATCAAGATCCTCCAGATCCTCGGGTTCTTCATACAGATCATCCGGATCATCTTACAGGTCTTCTTATTCGCATCATTCGGGCGGATCTCATTATTCCGGCGGTTATTCCGGATCAGGCAGCAGTTACAGGCGCAGCGGATGCGGATGCTCGAGGATCTTCAGCATAGTGCTGTTATTTCCGATGATCATAATCGTGGGCATTTTTTACGGCATTATCGATACCGGGGATATCGGTACGTTCTTCAAGATCCAAAGATCTACGATCCAGCGAGAGGCGCTGCCTGCAGATAAGTGCCAGGCTATTGATAAATGGTATCAGGACGACTGGGGCGACTGGATCGATAAGAGCGGGGAAGCAGAAGCGGTCAAATCAGGCCTTGAATATTTCTATCAGAAGACCGGCGTACAGCCTTTTCTTTGGATCATGGGTGAAGAAGGTAAGGATTATATGTCCGAAGGCAGCGTGGAAGAGCTTGGTGAGAAGAAATACAGGGAAATGTTCGGCAATGACGAGGGACATCTGATCGTTATCTTCCGTGAATATCCGAATGAATCCAGCAACTACATCGTTACAGCGACACCCGGATTTGATGCTGAGACACAGGTAATGGATGAGCAGGCAAGAGAGATCCTGCTCGACTACATCGATTACTTTTATACGGACAGCGACCTTGATGAGGGTCACTTTTTCCAGAAGGCTTTCATGAGGGCGGGTGACCGCATCATGATCAAGCAGATGTCTGAAAAGCAGGTGTTTACGATCATTGTTGTCGTTGCGATCGTCATTATCGGACTCATCATAATCTCGTCGATCATCCGTAAGAAAAAGGTCGCCGTCGCAAAGCAGAAGGCCTTGCAAAAGCAGGCTGAAGCCCAGCAGGCCAAGGCGGTGGCAGCACAGAAGCAGACCGAGTTCAACCGCAAGCAGTATGAGGATCAGCTTGAAACGGAATTCGTAGCCGTTACATGCCCCAACTGCGGTTCCACGGGCAATAAGATACGCAGGACAACAGTCGGTTACTGCCCGTTCTGCGGCACCGCCATCAGGGTCGACAAGGACGGCAACGTCGAATTCTTAAGCAGGAACGATAATCAGCAAA
>JAFWQF010000049.1 GCA_017509205.1 Clostridiales bacterium
GCCTGGTCCTCGCTGAGGAATGTTGCTTCCTTTTTCGAGCGGGAGGCCTTGACCTTTTTTGCATCGGGAACAGCCTTCCTTACCGCGTCGCACACATGCGCCTCGCACATACCGCACATCATGCCGTCGATCTTAAGCGTCGTCTTATACATAATTACTCCCTGTTCTTAAGCACTATGGCCGGGTTGATCTTTTTGAGCTTTCCTGTGAGGACCGCGTTTATCACGAGATAGAGTCCGATGATGACCAGGAAGATCGCAACGAAAAGCTCAGGCGGATATGACGGGCTGATGCCCACGCCGACGTTGCTTACGAGGTATCTCGGGTAGATGTAGTCCATAATGAACTTGCACAGCGGGATGACGATCAGCGCGCCGATCACGACCGTGAAGAAGTTGCCGTCGAGGTACATCTTCCTGACTTCTTTGTTCCTGAAGCCAAAGATCTTCACGAGCGAAATGTTGAACGTCGAGCGGTCGATCATCATCTTGACCATCAGGTACATTACGACCGTAAATATGACCGCCGATGCAGTGGACATTACCGTTATCATCGGGCCCATCATGTCGACGTAGATGCCGGCCGACTTTTCGATGTCGCTCTTCGTGACCGTGGAATAAAGCCTTCCGCTGTCGATGTCGAGCGCGTGGTCCGAGAAGACGACGTTGAAATACTTGTCATCCTTTCCGAAAAGATCGCGGCACCTGCCGATGTCCATGAACATCGCAAGCGACGCCGAATAATCTATTATCTTCGCGGCCCTGAAAGCGTACATCCTGCCGCCGTTTCCGTCCTTAACCGTGAACTCGTCGCCGGCCTTGATGTTGTACTTGACCGCAAAGGCCGAACTGATCACGACATCGGTATCGTTGTCAGGCAGATCGCCCGTATCGAAAAACGGATTGTCCTTCGTGATGCCAAACATCGTTACGTCGAACGTGTATCCGTAGATCTCCTTTCTGAGGCCCTCCGCAACGGCTTCATAGCCGCCCTCAGGAACCTCTTCCGTCGGGTATTTGTAGCTGTACATGTAATCGTACTTGGTCTGGCTCACGTAGTAATCCTTGACCTTTCCGCAGTAAACCATCGTGTTGAGCGCCATCAGCGCGACCAGAAGGCTCATGAACATACCTAAGATGACCGTAAGTCCGGCCCTTAACTCCCTGATCATCTGCCTTAACCTGAACATGCTGATGAACTTCAAACCCTTGATCTTGAGGTCTTTTCCGCGCACCGCTTTCTGCTCGTTCTTAAGCAGCGACAGAGGCGTTTTCTTAAGCCTCTTTCTGATGACCAGCACGTTCACGATAAATGCCGTGACGGGCGGGATCACAAGTCCGTAGATCAGGATGAACGGCGTCACCTTGATCTTCACTTCAGGCATCGAATAGTAGCTTAAAGAATCCTGCAGCTGCGCAGGTATGCCGGCCGGCGTGAGCACCGCAAGCACCGTTCCGATAACGCCCGAAATGAACGATACCAAAACAGGCACAGCGACATAGCTCAGCATAAGCGTCCTTCTTTTCACGCCCATCGAATAGAGCGCGCCGATGACCGGGCTCTCCTGGTCGATCGTGTGCACGATGAATACCGATATGACGTAAGCGAAAAGCATTACCAGCAGCACACCGAATATGATGCTCGCCGTGTAAGTGATCTGAACGTCATCCGCCGCGGCATCGACCCTCGGGTTCTCCTTGCTGTTCATGAAGACCATCAGGTTCGATGTCTTGATATCGAAAAACTCGTCAACGAACTTATTCGCCTCATCGGCAAACTCGTTCATGCCGTCCGAATATTCCTTTGCGCCGTCCGCCAGCTCCTTTGCGCCGTCCTTTATGTCAACCGAACCGTCATAGAGCTTATCGATTCCTTCTGCAAGTTCATTCGCGCCTTTCCTTAACGCCGTCGTTCCCTTGTGAAGCGAGTTTGCGCCGTTTTTCAAAGCCGCGCCGCTCTTGTCCAGGAGCTTCATTCCGCTGTAGAGTTTTTTCGTGCCGCCGTTAAGATTGACAACGCCCGAATTGATCCCGGACACACCCTTCTGGATGTCCGAATAAACTGTCGCCAGCTGTTTTGCGGGTCCCGCAAATTCCTTCGCAGTACCAGCAACATACGGGTTCGGGCTCTTCGTTGCAGCTTCTGCGGTATCGGCATACGCATTGACGCCGTCGCCGTACTGCTTTGCGCCCTTGTCGAGAGCCTTCGTACCGCCCGCCAGCACTTTCGTTCCTTTCGAGAGCGAATTGGTTCCGCTTGCGACTTTGCTGACGCCGCCGGTGTACTCCTTCACGCCCTTCGCAAGCTCTCCCGCGCCCTTATCAAGATCCTTTACTCCCTTCTTGAAATCAGGTACCGCGTCCTTGAGCTCCTTCATGCCGTCGTGATATTCCTTTGTTCCGTCGGCCAGTTCCTTCGCGCCGTCCTTGAGCTCTTTTGCACCGTCCTTGAGCTTGTCGATGCCCTCAAGAAGATCGTCCTTCTTGCCGGTCATGCGCTCCCAGTATTCCTTGAAATACTCGTCATCGATGTCGCTGAGCTTGAACTCGATGTCTTCCAATGCTTTCTTGAGGTCCTCCTCGCTCATCTGGCTGCCCAGCGTATAAGCGTAGTAGTATTCCTCCGAAGACAGCGAATCCCCCGACGCATAGAGTTTGTCGTATGCATCAGCTGTAACGAAGATCAGTCCGAAAGACTTGCTGTCCACGACGGAATCCGAGACCTTCTTGATCATGTTGTTGTAATCGGGCGCGGCTCCGATACCGCTTACGGTGAATTCCCTGCCGCCGAGCTTGATCTTGCTCCCGGGCTTGATCTTGTTCTCTTCCGCAAAGCGTCTTTCGATGACCGCCTCGTCGTCCTTTTCGGGCATCGTGCCCTCGACCAGACCTACCCTGTTGATGTTTTCCCTGACCTTAAATGCCCTCAGCACCTTGCTGCCGCTGACCTCGTAGTCCGCATAAAACATCTTCTCGAGCTTGACGCCCTTTTCCTCTATCTTCCTGACCTCATCGTCCCTGAGCGGAACAAAGACCGAGAACTCGCCGTCCTCGCGGCAATGCTCGGCGTTGCTCTTTTCGGTGCCGTCAATGACCGTCACTGACGCGCCCATCAGGCTTATGACGATGAACAGCGAAAATATTATCAATACTGACAACGCGAGATATCTGGCCCATCCGGCTTTGAGATCACGCAGCGCCCTTTTGAATAAGATCCATCCCATATCAGAGGTCCTCCAGTTCAGCTGCAGGTGTCTTTGTCTCGTTGTAGTAATCCTTGGCAATCTCACCGTCTTTTATGTAGATGACGTGATCGACCATGTTCTTGATCGAATTGTTGTGTGTTACGATCAGCATCGTTGTCCCGTACTGCTTGTTTATCTTTTCGAGGAGCATGAGGATATCTCTTGAAGTCTTTGAATCAAGAGCTCCCGTAGGCTCATCGCACAGGAGGACTTTCGGGTTTTTTACGAGGGCTCTTGCGATAGCGCACCTCTGCTGCTGACCGCCCGAGAGCTGCGACGGGAACTTGTACTGATGTTCGGTAAGTCCCAAAACGCTGATGAGCTCATCGATCTTGAGCGGATCCTTGGAAAGGTATTCGCATACCTGAATATTCTCTCTGACCGTAAGGTTGGGAACGAGATTGTAGAACTGAAAAATAAAGCCGAGATTGTCTCTTCTGTAATTAGAGAGCTTCTCGCCTTTAAGTCCTTCTATCAGAGTTCCCGCAACACCCACGCTTCCTGAATCAATGCTGTCTAAGCCTCCGATGCAGTTGAGCAGCGTTGACTTTCCAGAACCGGATGTTCCCTGGATGACGCACATCTCGCCCTTAAAGATCTTGATGCTGACTCCTTTAAGGACCATGGTGTACGAACCGCCTTCACCATAGGATTTCTTAAGGTCTTTTACTGTTAAAAATGTTTCTTCTGACATAAACACCTCTTAAATGCACAATTGCACATATGAATAACTGTTCATATGTATTATAGGTCGTTCATATTCGCCTGTAAACATATGAGCATTTGTGCATATATTACAAAAAGCGGATTTGTCATATTGGTTTTCTTATCTGCCTTGGCTCTCCTAATTGCTCCTTTACGTTGTAAAAGGGCTGTCCGGCTTATTAGACAACCCTTTCAACAATGGATGGAATGTAATAAGGAGGTATTATGCTTTCTTTGTAACTTTGCCGGAATGGCATTTACCCGCCATGGCGCAGTTTGCGCATCCGCATCCGCAGGAACTCTTTCCTGCCTTCTTGTCACGGATCATGCTGATGACCGCAAGAGTAACTATGCCTAAAACCGCTGCGATTATCAGGATGTTTGCCATGTTCGAATAAATCCATTCCAGCATGTTGTTGCCTCTTAACTAACCTTTACGTCTGCCTTGATCGCGCCTGTGTACTTCTTCGCGGGTCTTACCAGGAGGAAGATGAGGAATGCGAGTACTGCGATCGCGAAAACAAGTCCGACAACGTTGACTGCTCCGGTGAAGAGAAGTCCGAACTGATATACGATGAGCGAGATAGCATATGCGAATACGCACTGATATCCGATCGCGAACCATGTCCACTTTGCCGAGTTCATCTCACGCTTGATGGCACCGATAGCTGCGAAGCAGGGTGCGCAGAGAAGGTTGAAGATGAGGAATGAGAAGCCTGCGAGAGCATTGAGGCCTTCGAAATCGAGGACACCGAATACGCCTACAACTTCTTCCTTAGCAACAAGACCCATGATGGTTGCGATGGTTGCCTTGATGTTTGCAAATCCGATGGGAGCGAAGATCCACTTGATAGCGCCGCCGATGATTCCGAGGACTGAAGCCTCGAGCTCCATGTCAGGATCAAAGCCGAACCCTGCTTCCGTATTTCCGAAAACTGAACCGAACCAGATGAGGATCGATGACAGGAGGATGACCGTTCCTGCCTTCTTGATGAAGGACCAGCCGCGCTCCCACATTGATCTTAAGAGGTTGCCGAGTGTAGGCCAGTGGTATGCGGGGAGCTCCATTACGAACGGAGCGGGATCGCCTGCGAACATCTTGGTCTTCTTGAGAAGGATGCCTGAGATGATTACTGCGGCTACACCGATGAAATAACAAGCGGGTGCAACCCATGCGCCTTCAAATAAGGAGTGTCTGAACAGAGCAGCCGTAATGAGGGCGATGATGGGGAGCTTTGCTCCGCAGGGGATGAATGTTGTTGTCATGATGGTCATCTTACGGTCGCGGTCACTCTCGATCGTACGTGATGCCATGACGCCCGGAACGCCGCATCCTGAAGATACGAGCATCGGGATGAAAGACTTTCCCGAAAGACCGAATCTTCTGAAGATACGGTCGAGAACGAATGCAACTCTTGCCATGTATCCGCATGACTCGAGGAATGCGAGCAGGAAGAAGAGAACGAGCATCTGGGGAACGAATCCCAAAACAGCGCCTACGCCTCCGACGATACCGTCGACTACGAGACCTGTTACGAACTCATTTGCGCCTGCCTTTTCGAGTCCTGAACTTACAAGGTCAGGGATGCTGGGTACGAAGATTGCGCCTTCTACTTCCGCCATGTCGGGAGAAGTGAATTCACCTTCTTCATCGAGAGCGCCTGATGCTGTGAGAGCACCTGCGAGATCCAGGCCCTTCTCTTCAAACTCATCAGCATAGAAACCGAAGTCTTCTTCGAAAGCGCCGAAATCAGCATCCTCGAAGTCGCCCTTGAGGTTCTCTGCACCTGTTACGTCCTTTTCAACAGCTGAATCGATAACTGCCTTAACTTCATCGGTGAAGACATTCTTGCCTGCCCATTCGTCAACCTGGGCATCATATGCGGCACGTCCGATACCGAAAAGGTACCAGCCGTCACCGAAGATGTTGTCGTTGGTGAAGTCGGTCGCATTCGCGCCGAAAGCTGACATTGCGATGTAGTAAACTGCCCACATGATGAGCGCAAAGATCGGGAGTGCAAGGAACCTGTTGGTTACGATCCTGTCGATCTTGTCTGATTTGGAAGCCTTACCTGCTGACTTTTTCTTGTAGCAGCTCTTGATGATGGAAGCGATATATACATATCTCTCGTTTGTGATGATGGACTCCGCGTCGTCATCGAGTTCCTTCTCTGCTGCAGCGATGTCCTTTTCGATGTGATCGATCTTCTCTTTTGAAAGTCCGAGCTTTGCGATAACCTTCTCGTCACGCTCGAAGATCTTGATCGCATACCATCTCTGCTTGTTCTCGTTCATGTCGTGGAGAGCGAACTCCTCGATGTGAGCTAATGCATGCTCAACGGGACCTGAGAAAGAGTGTGCAGGAATCGTCTTGGTGCTCTTGGCAGCCTTGATCGCTTCCTCTGCAGCCTCCATGATGCCCGTTCCCTTGAGAGCGGAGATAGCGACTGCCTTGCAGCCCATCTGCTGTGAGAGCGCATCCAAATTGATCTTGTCGCCGTTCTTGTTGACGACGTCGATCATGTTTACAGCCATGACGACCGGGATGCCCAGTTCAGTAAGCTGTGTCGTGAGATAGAGGTTACGCTCGAGGTTTGTACCGTCAACAATGTTGAGGATTACGTCCGGGTTCTCGTTGATGAGATAATTGCGCGCAACAACTTCTTCCAATGTATAAGGCGACAGCGAATAGATACCCGGAAGGTCCGTTACCGTTACGCCGTCGTGCTTCTTGAGTTTGCCTTCTTTCTTTTCGACAGTAACTCCGGGCCAGTTACCTACGAACTGGTTGGAACCTGTCAGTGCGTTAAAGAGCGTGGTCTTACCGCTGTTCGGGTTACCCGCTAACGCTATCTTGATCTCTGAACTTGCCATTAATTATTCCCCTCTCAATCTTCAATAATTACCATTTCTGCATCCGCTTTACGGAGCGAGAGCTCATACCCTCTTACCGTGACCTCTACCGGGTCGCCGAGCGGAGCCACTTTGCGGACATAGATCTCAACACCCTTTGTGATACCCATGTCCATGATCCTGCGCTTTACCGCACCCTCGCCGGTGAGCTTCGTGACCTTTACGGTCTCTCCCACCTTTACCTGTCTCAATGTCCTCACTTTTCATTCCTCCTAGATCATTATTTTTTTTGCTAATTCTTCACTGACTGCAACGCGGCTCTCCTTGACCTTTACGATCAGGTTCTCTCCGATGGCGCTTACCACGCTGACCTCGCCTCCGACAGTGAAGCCCATATCTTCAAGATGTTTCTTCACTTCGGGAGTCCCGCCGATCCTTCGGATGATCTGAGGCTCGCCCACTTCTGCATAAACGAGAGGCATCATAATCACACTCCTTGTCTGCTCTGTTAGCCATAGCTAACCCTACGTGTAATAAAAATGGTTAACTATAGCTAACCGACTACAAGTATAGTTAGCAATATCTAACCCGTCAAGGAAAAATTATTTGATTTTTGGATAAATTTAATAAATGGGGTCAGCCTTCTTTGTGCGCTTTGCGCTTCATCTCATACATGGCCTCGTCTGCCATGCGGAAGTATTCATCGTTTTCGAGATTGTTGCCGGAGTCGATGACAACATAACCCACGCTGACGCTGAGTTTAAACGGATTGTTCAGGTCTTCGGATACGCGGCCGGACTTCTCGATTATGCCGTTCTTGATGGCATCC
>JAFWQF010000050.1 GCA_017509205.1 Clostridiales bacterium
ATCAGCGGTTAACGAAGGAGGCAAAAATGCCTATCAGAATATCAGACAATCTTCCGGCGAGGCATACCCTCGAACAGGAGCGAATATTTGTTATGGAGGAGAACCGCGCTCTGTCTCAGGACATCAGAGCGTTAAAGCTTGTTATCCTCAATCTCATGCCTGACAAGATCACGACGGAGACACAGCTCTTAAGAGCGCTTTCCAACACTCCGATCCAGATCGATATTGAGCTTCTCTGCATGGCTTCGCATCAGTCGACCCATACGAGCGCAGCTCATCTTACCAAGTATTACGAGACATTCGACAAGATCAAGGACCAGTATTTCGACGGCATGATCATCACGGGCGCGCCAGTCGAAAAGCTTCCTTTTGAAAAGGTCGACTATTGGGAAGAGCTCTGCCAGATAATGGAATGGAGCAAGACACACGTTTATTCCACACTTCATCTCTGCTGGGGTGCTTTCGCAGGACTCTACTACCATTACGGAGTCCCGAAGTATGTTCTCAAGAAGAAGGTCTTCGGTGTTTTCGAGCATTCGATGACATACAGCAGACCCGTAAAGCTCTTCAGGGGATTTGATGACGTTTTCTATGTTCCTCATTCCCGTTACACGGAGATCAGAAGGGAAGACATCGTAAAACATAAGGACCTGAGGATCCTTTCAGAGTCAGAAGAGTGCGGCATCTATGCCGTTTCCGATCTGCACGGCCGCCAGATATTCATCACGGGCCATTCGGAATACGACAGGGATACTCTCGACAGGGAATACAAGAGAGACCACGGCGCAGGCATCAACACCGCGCTGCCGGTCAACTATTACACGGATGACGATCCGGCGAAGGGTCCGCTCCTCAGATGGAGGTCCTCCGCAACTCTCATGTACACGAACTGGCTCAACTACTATGTATATCAGGAGACGCCGTTTGACATCGGCCTGATCAGCAGCATTAAGAACGAAGATCTGGTACCCGGAAGGGATGAGGAGAAGCATGAGTGATACTGATGTCACGTTACTCACGGACGAACTGATCCGCAGTATGGCGCCCGAGCGTCCTTCTTCAGGACACAAGGGAACATTCGGAACATGTCTTGTCACCGCAGGCTCGGAATACATGACGGGTGCCGCGGTGCTTGCCTGCGGGGCAGCGCTGAGATCCGGCTGCGGTCTTGTGCGCGTCTTTTCGGAAGGAAGGACACTTAATGCAATCAGTTCCGTTCATCCGTGTGCGCTTCAGTCATTAAGAGACGGAATGCCTACGGGCGTTCTCAGGACTGCGGGCCGCCTTCTCGAAAGTGCGGATTCGGTCCTTATCGGTCCCGGCATACCGGCTGACGACCTCAATATCCGTCCGCTTCTCGAGCTTTTCATCAGGGAAGCGAAGAATCTCGTTTTGGACGCTGGAGCCATAAGCGCTGCCGCACATGACAAGGAACATATCCTTCCTCTGTTAAGACACAGGGAAGTTCCCGCGATCCTTACGCCGCATCCGGGCGAGTTCGCCAGGATAGCAGCGGGCGTTGAGGGAATCGGACCTGAAGATTCCTCCGTACAGGCGGCAGTAAAGCTTGCCAAGAAGCTCAAGAGCGTAATAGTCCTCAAGAACAGCAGGACTGTAATCGCGGTTCCGGGCGGCAGGGTCTATATGAACGATGCCGAGAACAGCGGCCTTGCAAAGGGCGGTTCCGGCGATGTCCTCGCTGGACTCGCGGCCGGTTTCCTTGCTCAGGGAATCGCTCCCGAAGAGGCTGCATGCGCAGCAGTCAAGATCCACTCCGATGCGGGTCTTACGGCTGCTGAGGAATACACGGCGAGGGCAATGCTTCCTTCCGACATTGAGGATTTTCTGCCGGAAGCCTTCATAAAAAACGGCTGGAGCTGATTATCATGGAAACGTTTGAGACAGATCTGAGATCCGATTACTATGACCGTTCCTGCGTTGAGATAGATCTTGACGCGCTCAGGCATAATTTCGGCGAGATCAGGAAGATGACTTCTCCCGAAGCGGGAATACTTGCCGTAGTCAAGGCTGATGCTTACGGACACGGCGCTTATGAGACTGCGAAGACACTCCTTGAGTGCGGCGCGGCAGGGCTTTGTCTTGCGACGATCGACGAGGCCGTCGATTTAAGGCGCCGCGGAATAGAAGCTCCCATGATGACCCTTGGTTTCACGGACAGAAGCCGTTATGCCGATGCTGTCAAATACGGGATCGAACAGGCCGTTTATTCATATGAGATCGCCAAAGCACTGTCAGACGAGGCTACCGCACAGGGCAGACAGATAAAGGTCCACGTCAAGCTCGATACCGGCATGGGAAGGATCGGGTTTAAGACCGACGGATCTGACACTGAAGAGATAAAGAGAAGCTTAAGCCTCCCGGGAATCGTTCCGTACGGCGTTTTCTCGCATTTTGCGGCTGCCGATACCGATGACGATGCATACACGATGCAGCAATACGAGGCTTTCATGAGGCAGATCAAAGAACTCGAGGACGAGGGAATCGTTTTCGAGAAGAAGCATATATGCAACAGCGCGGGCATCATGAGATTCCCTCAGATGCACCTGGACCTGGTAAGGGCAGGAATAATCCTTTACGGACTGCTGCCGCCCGGATGTCCCGAGCCGCCTGTCAAACCTGACCTCATCCCCGTGATGACATGGTATGCAAAGGTCATTCACGTTAAGAAGATACCTGCCGGAGCCACGGTAAGTTACGGCAGACATTTCACGGCAGAGCGCGAGACCGAGGTCGCAACAGTCGGCATCGGATACGCAGACGGCCTTTCAAGGCGTCTTTCCAACGGGTTCGAACTTGTCATAGACGGAGAGAAGTGCCCTATCATAGGAAACGTGTGCATGGATATGTGCATGGTTGATACAACTGATATGAAGGTCAGGCCCAAGGTAGGAGACAAAGTCATTGTCTTCGGAAGGGAAAGACTCGCAGATGACCTTGCCGACAGGATCGGCACGATCAATTATGAGATCACCTGTGTCGTCGGAAAGCGGGTCAGGCGTCTTTACACGGGAAGGAACGGCTGATGACGTTCCTGGCGGCGCTTTACACTCTGATAATCTATCCGATCGAGCTCCTTTTTGAGATTGTCTTCTCGATCATATTCAAGCAGTCAGGCAACGCCGTCATTTCGATAATAATCCTGAGCCTTGTCTTCAATCTGGTCGTTCTCCCGCTCTACAGGCGCGCGGACAGCATCCAGGAGGAGGCCCGCGAAAAGGAGATCAGGCTGGCTCCCGTCATCAAACACATCAAGGAGTCATTCAAGGGCGACGAGCGCTTCATGATCCTTCAGACATACTACAGGCAGAATGATTACAGCCCCGCAAACGTTCTGAAGAGCTCGGTGTCACTGCTCCTTCAGATACCGTTCTTCATTGCGGCATACAGGATGCTCTCAGGATGCACCTTCCTTACAGGCGCGGCCGCAGGTCCGGTAAAAGACTTAAGCGCTCCAGATGGACTGCTGGTCATCGGAGGACTCGCCATCAACGTTCTGCCCATCCTGATGACTCTCATAAACATCATCTCCGGTGTGATATACGGCAGGGGACTTCCGCTCAAGTCAAAGATGCAGATGTATCTGATCGCGGCAGTATTCCTTGTATTTCTCTATAATTCTCCGTCAGGCCTCGTTTTCTACTGGACGCTCAACAATGTCTTTTCGCTCGGAAAGAACATCGTGATCGCGGTTTTACGCGGAAAGAAGGCGAAAGTTGCAGATGAGAAGAAGACTGCCGGGAAGCCTGACAGTGCCGATGCAAAGCGCGCAAACATCCTTTTCGCGGCATCAGCTTCTTTCCTCGCTGTGTTCACGGGACTATTCATTCCCTCAAACGTTCTTTCAGCCTCACCTCAGGAGTTCATGAACAGATACACGATGAGCGATCCGGCTCTTTATCTGTTCTATCCGGTCCTTACGGGCATAGGGCTCTTCGTTCTCTGGTGCGGGCTTTTCTATTATCTGGCATCGCCCAAAGGAAAGATCTTAATGAGCAGGGTCATGTTCGTTCTCTGCTCGGGCGCACTGCTCAACAATGCTTTGTACAGCAATCATTTCGGAGACATGGTCGAGACGCTGCAGTATCTGTACGGAGCGACCTTCGATACCGAAAGCAAGATATGGGATGCGGTTTTCCTTCTGATGGCAGCATGTGTCTGTGTCCTGCTCATAAAGTTCACCAAGCCGCTTCCCGCGATCCTGGCAGGCTGCGGAGCCGTGGCCCTGATCATGGTATCTTTCACGAACATTGCCAAGATTAACGAACAGTATAAGCTGGCACTTAACGGTTATTCCGCGGAAGCAGCCACGTTCAGCCTTTCAAAAGAAGGGAACAACGTTGTTGTCATCATGCTCGACCGTGCGATAGGTTCGCTGGTCCCGTACATCATGAATGAACAGCCGCAGCTCAAGGAAAGCTTTGACGGATTCACATGGTACAGGAACTCACTTTCCTACGGAATGAGCACGAATTTCGCTTCTCCGGCGCTTTACGGCGGATACGATTACACCCCCGAAAAGATAAACGAGAGAAGCAGTGAATCTTTGGCAGACAAGCAGAATGAGGCCCTCAAGGTAATGCCTTCGGTGTTTGCAGGCGAAGGCTGGGACTGCACTTTCATCAATCCCACGTACGCAGGTTACAGCTGGATCCCGGACCTTACCGTTTTCAAGGATTTCAAGGGGCTTAAAGCTTACAATACCGGTTACCACTATCTTCCCAATCTGGAAGAAAAGTGTACTAACCTTGAGGCAGTGCTGCGCCGCAACCTTTTCTGCTACAGCCTGTTCAAATCTTCGCCCGTGGTTATCCAGCCTTATCTCTATGACAAAGGAAGATACAACACGACCGGTTCTCTCACCGGCGAGGCAAGCTCCTCGTTCCAGATAGTCGACGGAAGCTCGCGTGCTCTGGGGCACCATCTGAGCTTTGAGGCCGAGTACTATGCGTTGAGATCGATGGATAAGATGACGAAGATCACGGATTCGGGCAACAGCCTGGTCATCTTCGCAAACAAGTCCACTCATGACATGGCCATGCTTTCCGAGCCTGAATATGAGCCGAAGTATTACATAGACAACACCGAGTATGACAGGACGCACACGGAAAGGTTCACGGTTGACGGGAAGACGCTCAAGATGGATGACTTCTCGCATTACATGTTCTACGAGATGGACATGTCGGCTTTCATGTCGATCGGCAAGTGGCTCGATTATCTGAAAGAGCAGGGAGTATACGATAACACCAGGATAATAATCGTGTCTGATCACGCTTACTGCTCAAACCAGTACGACGAGCTGATCTTCAACAACGATGACATGCAGTTTGATGCGCAGGCATATATCCCGCTCCTTATGGTCAAGGATTTCGGAAGTCACGGATGGCAGGTCTCGGATGAGTTCATGACGAACGCCGACACGCCGGCAATCGCAACGAACGGCCTGATAAAGAATGCCGTGAATCCTTTCAGCGGAAGCGCGCTTAATGCTCCCGAGAAAAAGAAAGGCCCCCAGAAGGTTATCTTCTCGGGGACCTGGGATGTCTTGAAAAACGGCACCAACACTTTCGATAAAGCCCAGTGGTACTCAGTCAAAGACAATGTCTGGGACCGTTCTAACTGGAAGTACGAAGGCGTAGGCTGAGCTTAGCCCTTCTCGTCATACGTCATCCTCCGTATCGCCGGATCTCCGACCTTTCTTTTCGCGGTTTCCGCCGTCACGGTCATTTTTCCTGCTTCCGGTATTTTTGCCTTTTCCGTCTTTGTCACCGCGTTCCTTGCGGTCACTGCCGTCATTTCCGTCTTTTCCGGAAGGCTTTGACCTTGAGCTCAGGTTCTTGACCGTCAGCGAAGAAGGGGTACCGTCATCACCGAGAGTAATTACGACGACATCTCCTGTCTTGATCTCGCTGACCGTGTCAGGCGTGTCATCATCGTCTTTCTCGAGAGTGATCTCCTTGAGGCCCGAAAGATCGTATTCAGCGGTCTTGCTGGTTCCTTTGAACGTGTAACCGCGCGAACCGCCGCCGGGGAAGTTTCCTTTTTCGCCGTCCGGTTTGGTCCAGTCGCTCGGGATCTCCTTGTCACCGTCAGGGCGTTCTTTTCTGTCGGGACGCTTCTTGTCACCGGAATCATTTCCGCCGTTGCCGCCAGATTTGCATCCGCCGGACGAACGGGCTACGAGCTCGCCGAGCTCGATCTTGATCTTTGTTCCGTCGATGGAAGCTACCTTGCCTGTAACCGTATTGGCGGACTGCGGATCAGCGGGTGCCCCGACTGAAGTCTCCGCAGGGGCATCTGTCTGTCCCGGGATCTTGGGTGCCTTGCAGCCTGCAAGGGAACATCCGATGGCGGCAGCTGCCAGTATAGCGATCATTCTTTTATATTTCATAATAAGTCTTCTCCTTTTGTGAAGATTATCTTCCGGCGGTTGCCGGAATGTTGAGCTTATTATGAAAGTGTCAGTTAAAACGAACTTTAAAAAGCCGAAAATACTGCTATAATATCAACGCTGCTATTATGCGCGTTTGAAGGAGAGTTAATTTAATGAGTACTTTTACGGATAGCTATAAGGTTCCCGAGCTCAGAAAGAAGATGTGGTTCACCTTTCTGATCCTGTCGGTCCTTGCCCTGCTTTCACTCGTTCCCGTTCCGGGTATCGATCATGCCGGTGCTTCTGCAGCGGTATTGAAATGGGGAGATACAGGAGCGCTTTTGGACGTTATGTCATTCAAGGCGCTTGGCAATGTCGCGATCACAAGCTTAGGCCTCTATCCGTTCCTCATAGCATCGATCTTAATGCAGATCTTAACGATCGCCATTCCGAAGCTCCGCAACATCGCTCAGGCCGGTGACGCCGGAACAAAGATTATCCAGAAGTACACAAGGATCGCAGCTGTTGCAGCTGACGTTCTTTTCGCTGTCCTTTACTGCCTCGGAATGAGAAATCACGTCTGGACATCACTCAATTACTGGGTATCCATCTGTCTCGCAGGCCTCTGCCTTGCAGCAGGCGCTGCATTCTTCGGCTGGTGCGTTGAACTCATCAACAATAAAGGCATCGGAAGCGGCCTGGTCATCGTAATTCTGGCCTGTATCCTCCGTGCCGTTCCCGGAAACTTCAAGGACCTTTACGTAAAGGTTTCAGGTCTCGGAGTTCCCGCAGCTGCCGGCATTACTGCTGCAGCAGCGATTGTCACGCTCGTTCTTTTCGTATTCGTAATCTGGTTTAACCTCGGCGGCAAGAAGCTTCACATCCTGTTCTCCAAGAGAACTGTCGGAATGAAGCAGTACGGCATGCAGAACCAGACAATCCCTCTCAGAGTAGCTCAGGCAGGCATCATGCCCATCGTTTACTCCGTTGCGATCATGCTGCTTCCTGCAGTCATCATCTGCATGGTAATGCCTGAAGACACAACGAACATCTTCCTTTTGGGAATCGTCAACTACAAGCGCAGCGTTTCGTTCTACATTCTCTATGTATTCTTCGTAGCTACGTTTGCATATCTTTTCTCGACCATTCAGTTCAACCCGATCGAGATGTCCAACCAGATCAAGCAGAACGCAGGTTACATTCAGGGTCTGCGTCCCGGCAAGCCGACAGCTCAGTATCTTGTTACGCTTTGCCGCAACCTTAACCTTGCGGATGCGGCTTTCCTGATCGCAGTCAGCGTTGTCCCGATGCTCCTGGATCTCATTCCCGCACTGAGCGGCATCTATTCCGCCGGAATCGTATGCCTCATGCTTGGCGGCGGACTGATCGAGCTCAAGCTGTACATGGAAAATGCGATCTTAGCCGAAGAAGAGAAGGCAAAGGCCGCAAGCAAAGACAAAAAGAAGAATAAGTACGCTAAATAAGCTTAACAGCATAAAAGATAGGAGGAAGAAATTATGAATCTTATCATCATGGGAGCGCCCGGTTCGGGCAAGGGCACATCAGCCACAGTCATCAGGGAGAAGTACGGCCTCGACCACATCTCAACAGGTGACCTTTTCAGATACAACATCAAGGAAAACACACCTCTGGGAATCGAGGCAAAGTCTTACATCGACAAAGGCGCGCTCGTTCCCGATGACGTTACAATCAGAATGGTAGAAGACCGCCTTAAGAATCTTAAGAGCGACAAGGGCTTCATTCTTGACGGTTTCCCGAGAACCATCGCACAGGCTGAGGCACTCGACAAGATCCTCGAATCACTCGGTTCAAAGATCGATGCAGTCATGTATGTTGTTACCGATGACGATGTCATCATCGACAGAGTCACGACAAGACGTGTCTGCGAGAAGTGCGGCGCAAGCTTCAACGTCAAGTACATGCCTTCAAAGGTTGAGGGCGTATGCGATGTCTGCGGCGGCAAGACGATCCAGAGATCTGACGATAATCCTGAGACTGTTCAGTCCAGGCTTGATACATACAGAAAGAACACGGCTCCTCTCATCGATTTCTACGCTGCACGCGGTCTGATCGTTGAAGGAAACAACAATGTCAGCTCCGATACCTGCATCAAGGAGATCGAAGACGGACTTAAGAAGCTCGGACTTTAATTCAGGAGAATTATGATAGAGATACTTACCGACGAAGAATTTGAGAAGATGAAAGCTTCCGGAAAGATACTCCAGGAAGTCTTCAAGGCATGCAGGGACTTTATCAAACCCGGTGTTTCCACACACGATGTTGACAAGCTCTGCTATGACATCATCAGGAGCCACGACGCCATTCCGTCATTCCTCAATTTCGGACAGCCTCCGTTCCCCGGAACGATCTGCGCTTCCGTAAACGACGAGGTCGTACACGGAATTCCGAAGAAGTCCAGGATACTTCAGGACGGCGACATCATTTCAGTCGACGTCGGCGCGATCCTTGACGGCTATCATTCTGATGCATGCAGGACATATCTTGTCGGTGACGTTGCCCCTGAGGTTAGAGATCTTGTTGAGAGGACTGAAAAGTCTTTCTTCGAAGGACTCAAATATGCGAAGATCGGAATGAGGACCGGAGACATCGGCAATGCCGTTCAGGTCTACTGCGAATCTTTCGGATACGGAGTCGTAAGAGAGCTTACGGGTCACGGCATCGGAACCACGATGCACCAGGATCCTGACGTTCCCAACTACGGCAAGCCCGGACACGGCAAGAAGCTCACAAAGGGCATGGCGATCTGCATCGAACCGATGATCACGCTCGGCAGCAGGGAAATAGAGCTTCTGGGCGATCAGTGGACTATCGTCACACAGGACGGAAGTCCCGCTTCACACTATGAGAACACGATCCTCATCACAGATGAAGGACCTTTTATGACGACCTATGATTACGAGGAGGGTTATTAATGGGCAAGGAAGACGTAATTGAAGTAATTGGCACTGTTGACGAGGCTCTGCCGAACGCAATGTTTAAGGTAAAGATCGAGAGCGGCCACGTTGTTCTCGCACACCTGTCGGGCAAGCTCAGACAGAATTACATCAAGATCCTTCCCGGCGACAAGGTCACGATGGAAATCTCTCCTTACGATCTTTCCAGAGGCAGGATCACCTGGAGAGGCGAGAAGAAGCCTAAGGTTTAATCCCGCTGAGATTCATACATTGAAACATGCCGTATGTGTGCTATACTCCGCACCGGCGGCATTCAATTATGCTGTTTTATCCGGTTGCCGGACAGAAAATATATAAAAAGAGGGGAACTTTTTTATGGGTGATGAGAAAAAGGAAGTCAAAGAAGCAAAAGAAGTAAAAGAAGAGAGCAAGGAAAAGAAGACAGAGGGAAAGAAGTCTTTCTTAAGCGAGAATGCTCTTGAGATAATTACCGTAATTCTTCTCGGTATTACCGCTCTTCTTACCGCATGGGCAAGCTATGTAGGCTCCATCCACGGCGGCAACCAGGCTACAAACTATGCAACGAGCAACAACCTCGCAAGCGACGGAAACTCACTTTACAATGCAGCGGTTCAGACTCTTTCCCAGGATATGAGCATCTGGAATACGATCGCTTCATATGAGGTTGAGATCCTTTATGCCGACTCTGCCAAGGACAACGCTGCGGTCGATGCAAATGTCTGGAAGCTCCAGTGGTTCTGCGAGGACAATCTTCCCGAGAACATGGCAGCAGCCATCGGATATGATGTCGAAAAATTCACTGACGGAAACAATGACACACAGGATATCCTTAACTGGCTCAAGGATGACAAGGCAATAACATCACCTTTCTCATCACAGGAATTCATCGACAAGTACTTCGATGAGGCAAACGCAAAACTCGAGGAAGCTGAAAAGACCATCGAGCAGGGTAAGCAGGACAATGCCAACGGCGATAAGTTCTCACTCGTTACAGTCCTTTACAGCGTTGCACTCTTCATGCTTGGTATCGTTGGAGTCTTCAAGAATCCCACAAACAAGAAGTTCGTTCTTCTGGTCAGCGTCGTATGCCTGATCATAGCAGTCGTATTCATGGTAACCATACCGCTTCCGACATCAGGCGGAATCTTCGGTTAACGTGGATAAGACAATAATCTGATGATATAATGAGGCCGCCTTAATGGCGGCTTCTTTATTTTTTGTACGGATGCTCAAAAACAGCGCCGGTTTATTGAAAAATTTCTGTTGAAAACCAAAATGATTTTGCTATAATAGTACGGCATGCGCTCAAAAAGCGCCTGTGTTTTGTTGTGTAAAAATAAAACAGACCAGGAGGTTTACTTATGAAAGTCAGACCGTCAGTAAAGCCGATGTGCGAAAAGTGCAAGATCATTCGCCGTCACGGCAAGGTTATGGTCATCTGCTCAGACCCCAAGCACAAGCAGAGGCAGGGTTAATCGACAGATGTCGGGTTTGTCCGAAGTACGGAATTAGCCCCGTCGAATAATAAGGACAGGCCGCGGGCAATAGCTCCGCCCGCAGGAACAAATCGGAAGAATATTACACGCCTATATGTAAGGGCGGCTGCTCTCCGGAAGATCCGGGAGTTCCTTACGCCGCGTGTCGTATATATGAAGTATTACCACAATCATATGGAGGTACACTAAATGGCTCGTATAGCCGGCGTAGATTTACCGAATGACAAGAGGATCGAGATCGCTCTTACTTACATTTTCGGTATCGGAACAACAAGCGCTGCGGAGATCATCCGTGAAACAGGTATCAACCCTGATACGCGCGTTAAGGACCTTTCTGAGGACGAGGTCGCTAAGATCCGTGATCAGATCGAAAACAACTACAAGGTCGAGGGTGACCTTAAGAGAGAGATTGGCGCCAACATCAAGAGACTTACCGATATCGGTTGCTATCGTGGACGCCGTCACAGACTTGGACTCCCCGTAAGAGGCCAGCGCACCAAGACGAATGCTCGTACCCGCAAGGGACCTAAGCACACCGTCGCAGGCAAGAAGAAGTAAGGGGAGGTAAACTGATTTATGGCAGTTAAGAAAAGCTTAAGACCCAGAAGAAGCGAACGTAAAAACGTCGTTGACGGTCAGGCTCATATTCACGCTACATTCAACAACACAATCGTAACCATCACCGACAAGCAGGGCAATGCAATTTCATGGGCTTCTGCAGGTATGGATGCGAAGGGTTCCCGTAAGGGCACAAGCTATGCAGCTCAGATCGCTTCCGAGAAGGCTGCAAAGGCTGCATGCGATCACGGCATGAAGACCGTTGACGTTTATGTTAAGGGACCCGGATCCGGACGTGAGTCCGCTGTTCGTGCACTCGAGACCGCAGGCCTCAGAGTAACAATGATCAAAGATGTTACTCCCGTTCCGCACAACGGCTGCCGTCCGCCGAAGCGCAGAAGAGTTTAATTCTTCTCTAAGCTTCTAATTATCTATTACGAAAGAAAGAGGATAAATCAATGGCCAGAGATATGACACCTGTCCTTAAGAAGTGCAGAGCCCTTGGTATTGAGCCTGCGTATCTGGGACTTAATAAGCAATCAAAGAAGAAGGCTAAGGTCGTCCGCAAGATGAGCGAGTACGGCATGCAGCTCAAGGAGAAGCAGAAGGCTAAGTTCATCTACGGAGTCCTTGAGAAGCCTTTCAGAAACTACTATGAGAAGGCACAGAAGCTTCACTACGGCACAACCGGTGAAAACCTTATGATCCTTCTTGAGACAAGACTTGACAACGTTCTGTTCAGAATGGGCTTTGCTCGTACAAGAGACGAGGCAAGGCAGATCGTAAGCCACAGAGAAGTTAAGGTTAACGGCAAGATCGTTAACATCCCTTCTTATGGTGTAAAGGTCGGCGATCAGATCGAGATCAAGGAAAAGGCAAGATCATCTCAGCATTTCAAGGATATCGCTGAGGTTACATCTTCAAGACGTGCTCCTGAATGGGTTGAGAGCGATCTTGAGAAGCTTGCAGGAAAGATCGTTAAGATCCCTACAAGAGACCAGATCGATGTACCTGTCAACGAAGTTCAGATCGTCGAGTTGTATTCCAAGTAATACGTAGGATACGACCGCAGGATCAGACCCTAAATACTATCAGGAGGATAAGATATGATGGAAATCAGCCAGCCGACAATCAAGTGCGTTGAGTCCAACGACGATAAGTCATACGGCAAATATACCATTGCCCCGCTCGAGCGCGGCTTCGGTACTACTCTCGGAAATTCCCTTCGCAGAGTTCTTCTCTCGTCACTTTCCGGAGCGGCAGTTACATCTATTAAGATCGATAAGATTAAGCATGAGTTCTCCACTGTTCCGGGAATAATCGAAGACATGACCGAGATCATCCTTAATATCAAGGGTATCCGTGCAAAGCTTCACAATGAATCAAATATCGTAAGCATCAGCGTTGCAAAGGGCAGAACCGGCGCACTCACAGCTGGCGATATCGTTCATGGTCCCGATGTCCAGATCATGAATCCTGATCATGTCATCGCTCACCTCAACGGTACAGATGACATCTTCATGGAATTCACACTCAGCAAGGGACGCGGCTACAACACCGCTGAGCAGAACAAGCCCAACAAGCAGGTTATCGGACTCATCCCGATCGATTCGATCTTCACACCCGTCAAGAAGGCTAACTACAAGGTTGAGAATACCCGTGTAGGCGCAAGGACTGACTATGACAGCCTTACGCTCGAAGTCTGGACAGACGGTACGATCGAGGTTGACGAAGCTCTGTCTTCTGCAGCTAACTGCCTCATCGACCACCTCAAGTTCTTCACAGCTCTCGCAGATACTGATTCCGCACTGAGCTTCAAGAGCATTGAAGAGTCCGGTGAGCATGACAGCAAGCTTTCAGGCGTGATCGAGGATCTCGATTTCTCAGTCCGTACATACAACTGCCTCAAGAGAGCCCAGATCAACACTGTCGGCGATCTCGTTGCTCGTACAATGGATGAGATGATCAAGGTCAGGAACCTCGGTAAGAAGTCTCTCGAAGAGATCATCGAGAAGCTCGAGGGTATGGGTCTTCACCTCAAGGACCAGGAAGAATAACACTTACATCTTAGGAGGAAAATAAGATGCCTAACAGGAAAATAAGCCGTCCTTCAGATCAGCGTGCTGCTATGCTGAAGAATCAGGTTACCAATTTAGTTATAAATGGCAAGCTTGAGACGACCGTCGCACGCGCTAAGGAAGTCAGCGCTATCGTCGAAGGCCTCGTAGCTTCCGCAGTTAAAGAGAAGGACAACTTCACAACAAAGGAGATCACAGTCTCCGCAGCAAAGCTTGACGGTAAGGGCAAGAAGGTCCTCAAGACCAAGACATCCAAGTCCGGCAAGAAGTACGAAGTAGTTGACCGTGAAGTCAAGACAAAGACAGTTCAGATCGACAACCCTTCACGTCTCGCAGCTCGCAGACAGATGATCAAGTGGCTTTACAAGAGCCATGACAGCGAGGGCAACATCATCAACCCTGTAAACAAGATGTTCGATGAGATCGCTCCCAAGTATGTCGGCAGAACAGGCGGCTACACAAAGCTCGTCCGCATCGGTCAGAGACGCGGTGACGGTTCCGAGATGGCTATCCTTATGTTCGTGTAATCTACACAAACACGAGAGATGCCTTTAATCGAAAAATAAACCGGGGGAGGTATGTTACCTCCCCCGTTTTTTATGTAATATAGCTTATCAGCGGTTCATGGGGAAAGGAATTGGCGTGGAAAAGATATCCGTACAGGATGTGACTTTTACTTACGGCTCTGAAGGAGCTGACGTAAGTGCGCCCGCCGAACCCGCGGTCGAGAACCTGAGTCTTGAGATAGAGAAAGGCTCGTATACGGCCATCCTGGGCGCGAACGGCTCAGGCAAATCCACACTCGCAAAACTAATAGATGTCATTGAAGTGCCCGATTCAGGCAGGATAGTCGTCTTCGGCAAGGACACGGCAGATGATTCAGTGTTCTGGCAGATCAGGGAAAACAGCGCATGCGTTTTCCAGAATCCGGACAACCAGATAGTCGGAACGATAGTGGAAGAAGACGTGGCATTTGGCCCCGAAAACCTCGGCATCAAGCTCCCCGAGCTCCGCGAACGCGTGGATCAGGCACTTAAGGACGTAGGCATCTACGAACTCAGACTTCGTGAAGCATCAAGCCTTTCAGGAGGACAGAAGCAGAAGCTCGCCATTGCGGGAGCTCTTGCGATGAGGCCGGAGATCCTCATTCTTGATGAGGCAACGGCGATGCTCGATCCGAGAAGCCGTGACGAATTCCTTGCAGTCTGCGAGGATATGCGCATAAAGAAAGGCCTGACGCTAATTACGATAACCCACGACATGTCCGAGGCAATGCGCTGCGGACGCGTTATCGTCATGTCCAATGGCAACAAGGCGGCAGAGGGTACTCCTGCAAAGATATTTGCTGACATCTCTTTGGACCAGTACGGCCTCAGAAGACCCGTTGCCATCAGATTTGCATATGAGATAGCAAGGCTTGCGGGAGCAACTCTCACAGAAGAGGATCTCACGGGTGAAACAAGGCTCCGCGAAAAGCTCATAAAGATACTCACATCACCTGATCTTGCTGAGGCGGAAATCCCTGAAAAGACTGCGGATGTGACCAGTAAGGACAGGCGGAAGATCATGTCCGTCAAAGACCTGTTCAGTTCTTATGACGGCGGAAGCACATTCGCGCTCAAGAACATAAACCTTGACATTTTCGAGGGCGAGATACTCGGAATAGTCGGTGAATCCGGATGCGGAAAGACGACTCTCATCTCGCACATGAATTCGATAATCAAGCCTACTTCAGGCGAGGTGGAGATCTACCCCGAAGAAGGCGTAACGCTCAGATGCTCACAGAAGAAAGACGTACAGAGGATCAGGCAGTCCGTGGGACTTGTCTTCCAGTACCCTGAATACCAGCTTTTCGAGGAGACCGTCTACAAGGACATCTGCTACGGTCTGCGCAAGATGAAGCTTACTGCTGAAGAACAGAAGGACAGGGCGGTCAAGGCCGCGAAGTCCGTTGGACTTGCAAAAGATGTCCTGAGAAAGAATCCTTTTGAGCTGTCAGGCGGACAGAAGAGGCGCGCAGCCATGGCCGGTGTCCTCGCGATGAGGCCTAAGATCCTTGTTCTGGACGAGCCCGCGAGCGGACTTGATCCCGTCGGAAGGGAAGAGATGTTCGCACTGATAAAGTCACTGCGAGAAGAAGGTACGACCATCGTGATCGTATCCCATAACATGGATGAGGCAGCCGCATACTGCGACAGGATCTGCTGCATCAGGAACGGGGAAGCGGTTACGGCAGAGACGCCGGACAAGCTGTTTTCGGATGTAGAGAAGCTTGCCAAGATAGGCATTGACCAGCCGAAGATCACCAAGTTCACGAACATCCTCAAGCAGGAGCTTTCAAAGCGTCTGCCGGGCATCGATTTTGAAACGATGCAGTTTGATCCCGTTGAAGAGGCAAGGGCGGTCTACAGGGCTGTTTTGAAAGCGGGGCAGAATTATGTTAAGTAACATAAGCCTCGGAAAATACTACAAGGCGGATTCGATACTCCACCGCACGGATCCCAGGATCAAGACGCTTCTCTATGTCGTCTATCTGGTAGTCATATTCATGATCAAATCTCCGATAGCGATAGGCGCGCTTGCGGGAGTCATCCTGGTACAGACCATCATGGCGAAAGTCCGACCTTCCGTAATCTGGAGAACGATAAGGCCCGTGCTGCCGCTGTCGATATTCATCCTCATTTTGAACATACTGACGATCAAGCAGGGCAATGTCATCTTTGAGTGGAAGATCATCACTATCACGGATTACGGTGTCGGCAGGGCAGTCCTGATGGCAATACGTCTTGTGTTCCTCATCCTTTCAACGAGCCTCATGCTGACGCTGACAACGACGCCGCTCAAGATCGCGGATGCACTGGAGAGCCTTTTTGCACCTCTGAAACTGATAAAGGTTCCGGTTCACGAGATGGCCATGATGATGTCGATCGCGCTGAGGTTCATACCCACCCTGATCGAAGAGACTGACAAGATAATGAAAGCGCAGGTTTCAAGAGGCGCTGATTACGATACGGGTTCGTTCATCAACAGGGTAAAAGGTTACATAACCGTGCTTATCCCGCTTTTCGTATCTAGCTTCAGAAGGGCGGAGGAACTTGCCGTTGCGATGGATGCGAGATGCTACCGCGGAGGCGAGGGAAGGACGAAGCTTAATCCCCTCAGGATAAAGAGCACCGACGTCCTTGTCGGACTGTTCCTCACGGTATGCGCCGCAGGCCTTGTTGTCATGGATATGTCTTTGAGATAAATCATTCACTGTGATAGAATTTTAGGAACCGAAAACACATCGAAAGGGCGGATTTAAGCCATGTCATACTATGTCGGGATCGACCTCGGCGGCACCAACATCAAGGCGGGTGTTGTCGACTCAGAAGGTAAGCTCCTCAACAAGATTTCCATTAAGACAAACGCAGATCGTGCGATGGAGGATATCATCCACGATATGGGTAAGCTCGCAGCAGACGCGATCAAGGACGCTGGACTCGAGACAAAGGATATCGAAGCAATCGGTATCGGCTCACCCGGAACACCCGACAACGAAGACGGACTTCTCGTTTATTCGAGCAACCTTCCGTTCAACAATGCTCCCATGAGAAAGCTCATCAGGGAGGTAATAGACCTTCCTGTTTATATCGACAACGATGCAAACTGCGCTGCAATGGCTGAGGCTGTAGCAGGTGCTGCAAAGGGCACTAAGGAGTCCGTTACCATCACACTCGGTACGGGCGTCGGTGCAGGTGTCATCGTCAGAGGCAGGATCTATTCCGGCTTCAATCAGGCAGGATCTGAGTTCGGTCACACCGTTCTCGTTTCCGGCGGCGTTCAGTGCGGATGCGGACGCAAGGGCTGCTTTGAGCAGTATGCTTCAGCAACCGCTCTTGCAAGGATGACCCGTGAAGCTGCAGAAGCTCACCCTGAATCACTCCTTAACGAAGTTTACAAAGAGTTCGGTGAATGGAATGCGCAGATCGCATTCGTTGCACTGAAGAAGGGCGACAAGGTCGCAGCAGAAGTAGTAGACATGTACACTTCTTATCTTGCTGACGGTCTTGCAAATGCCATCAACGCATTCATGCCTGAGATCCTCGTGGTCGGCGGCGGCGTATGCAACGAGGGCGATCCGCTCCTCATCCCCATGCGTGAGAAGACAATGAGCAGACCTTATTTTGGACCCGGAGTTCCGAAGACAAGGATCGAGCTCGCTCAGATGGGCAACGATGCCGGAATCGTCGGCGCTGCCATGATGGGTAAGTCATGCGTGGATGACGGCATGAACGGCATCTGATTCTTGCCATGCCGAGGCTCTGTTTCATAACGGAATTCGACGGAACTTCCTTTGCGGGATTCCAGTCACAGGAGAACGGCAGAGCCGTGCAGGATGTGCTTGAGAGCGCGCTCTGCGAACTGTTTAAAGAAAAGATCAGACTGACGGGATGTTCGAGGACTGACGCGGGTGTGCACGCAAAGTGCCACTTAAGTCACGCCGACGTCCCGTTTGTCATTCCCGAAGAAAAGTTCCCTCTGGCAATGAACGCACTGCTTCCGGACGATGTCGCAGTAAAGCGCGCATTTTATGCAAAGGATGATTTCTCCGCGCGCTTTTCGATCAACGGGAAAAGATATATATACAGGATCTATGTCTCGCCGACCCGCGATCCGTTCCTCGACAGGTACGCTTATTACTGTCCGGTCATGCCTGATGTCGAGGCGATGAAAGAGGCTTCAAAAGCGTTTGCCGGAGAACATGATTTCCGTGCGTTCTGCGCGGCGGGCGGCAGCCAGAAGACATATGTAAGAAGGCTGCACAATGTATCGGTCAGGACCTCCGGTTCTGATCCTCTCGTCATTGAGATAGAGGTCAGCGGCGAAGCATTCCTTTACAACATGGTCCGCATAATCGCGGGCACGCTGCTTTATGTCGGGCAGGGGAAGATCCCCGCGGATTCGATCGGTGAAGTGATCGAAAAGGGGGACAGGAGCCTTGCCGGAAAGACACTTGCTGCAAAGGGACTTACGCTGGAAGAAGTCTATTTTGACGAAGGGTCAGCAAGGCAGGAATAACTTGTTTCCAAAATCCATATAAAAACCGACAAAAGCCGACAATGTCGACAAAAAGCGTGATCCGGCCGGCGGGAACGGGGCAGTTTCCGACACACCGATTTTTTCCTAAAAGTAAATTTAAGGTGATATAATTATCTCTAGCGTGGGCGTGGAATACCTGCGCAAATTTTTGAAGGGAGGATTAGATTTATGTCATCGTGGATCATCTGGCTGATAGTATTCATCGTAATGCTCATCATTGAAGCCGCCACAACCGCACTTGCAACCGTATGGTTCGCAGCAGGTGCGCTCGTGGCCATGATCATGGACCTGTGCGGAGCTCCGCTGAATCTGCAGATCATCGTAATGGCCGCTGTGTCTGTCGTTACCTTTGCTATCTGCATGATCTGGATCAGGCCTAAGCTTGAATCACTTCGCAGAGCAAATGTCCAGAGGACCAATGCCGACAGGCTCATCGGGTTGGAGGGCGTAGTTATCGTGCCTGTTAACCCCGTTGAAGGAAAAGGTCAGGTCAAGGTCGAAGGACAGGTCTGGAGCGCTAAATCGGAAGGCGCGATCAAAGAAGGCACAACAGTAAAGATCAGGGCGATCGAGGGCGTTAAGCTCATCGTGGATCCCGTTTAATCAACATTGGAGGAATTTATGGAAAACGTAGTACTTGATATGTCAACAGGCGGCACGATCATCGGCGTAATCGTCGCAGTGCTCGTCATCGGACTTATTCTCGCAAACATCAAGATCGTTCCGCAGGCAACGACATTCATCATCGAGCGTCTCGGAACTTACAGGACAACATGGGATACCGGTCTTCACCTCAAGGTCCCTTTCATCGACCGCGTCGCAAAGAAGATCTCTCTCAAGGAGAAGGTTGCAGACTTCGCACCTCAGGCCGTTATCACAAAGGATAACGTTACGATGCAGATCGACACGGTCCTCTTCTATCAGATCGTTGATCCTAAGCTCTACACATACGGAATCGAGCGTCCCATCGTTGCTATTGAGAACCTCTCAGCAACGACGCTCCGTAACATCATCGGTGACCTCGAGCTCGACCAGACTCTCACATCTCGTGACATCATCAACACAAGGATGAGAGAGATCTTAGACGAAGCTACAGACCCTTGGGGAATCAAGGTCAACCGCGTTGAGCTTAAGAACATCATCCCGCCTAAGGAGATTCAGGCTGCGATGGAGAAGCAGATGAAGGCTGAGCGTGAGAAGAGAGAAAAGATCCTCATCGCAGAAGGTGAGAAGGAATCCGCGATCAGAGTCGCAGAAGGTGAAAAGGAAGCTGCCATCCTCAGAGCTGAAGCTAAGAAGCAGGCAGCGATCAGAGAGGCTGAAGGTCAGGCTCAGGCTATCCTCGCAGTTCAGGAAGCTACGGCAAAGGGTCTTCAGATGGTCAAGGATGTCGGCGCAGACGACGGACTCATCGCCATCAAGGGCCTCGAGGCTCTCGAGAAGGTCGGCCAGGGCGCTTCCACAAAGATCATCATTCCTTCAGATCTTCAGGGCATCGCAGGTCTCACGACAACCATCAAGGAAATTGCAAAATCCTGATATAAGGACTGTCACGGAGGTATTTTAAATGGATTACGGTATGTGGAACGAAAGAACCAACATGAGCATGCTCACGGACTTCTATGAGCTTACCATGGCAAACGGTTATCTTGATAACGGCTGCGGCGATACGATCGTTTATTTCGACGCATTCTTCAGGAATATTCCGGAGAACGGCGGCTATGCAGTCATGGCAGGCGTTGAGCAGGTCATCGATTATCTTTCGAACCTGAAATTCTCGGAAGATGATCTTGAGTTCCTCAAGACCAACTATCACTTCAATGATAAGTTCATCGAGTACCTCAGGAACTTCGAATTTACCTGTGACGTATGGGCTATCCCCGAGGGTACTGTAGTCTTCCCGAGAGAGCCGCTCGTCAAGGTCAGAGGACCCGTCATGCAGGCACAGCTCCTTGAGACAGCGCTCCTCTGCACGATCAACCACCAGACGCTGATCGCCACAAAGACCGCAAGGATCGTAAGGGCAGCTGAAGGAAGGCCGGTCATGGAGTTCGGCGCACGCCGTGCCCAGGGCTTCGACGCTTCCGTTCTCGGTGCGAGGGCTGCTTACATCGCAGGCGCTGCAGGCACATCCTGCACCATCTGCGGACAGCAGTTCGACATTCCGCTTTCAGGAACCATGGCTCACTCTTGGGTTATGCTCTTTGATACGGAGTTCGAGGCGTTCAAAGCTTATTCAATGACATATCCCGACGGCGCTCTGCTGCTCGTTGATACATACGACGTTCTGCGTTCCGGTATTCCCAATGCCATCAAGTGCGCAAAGGAAGTATTGGAGCCGATGGGCAAGCGCCTCAAGGGTATCAGGATCGATTCCGGAGACCTTACCTACATGACACAGCAGGCAAGGAAGATGCTTGATGAAGCAGGACTTACGGATTGTAAGATCACTGTTTCAAATGCTCTCGATGAGTACCTTATCAGAGACCTCATCAACCAGGGCGCATGCATCGATTCGTTCGGTGTAGGCGAAAGACTCATTACGTCAAAGGCTGAACCTGTTTTCGGCGGTGTCTACAAGATCGCTGCAGTTGAGGACAAGGACGGCAACGTCATCCCCAAGATGAAGATCTCCGATTCCGTCGGCAAGGTCACGAACCCCTGCAACAAGGAGATCGTCAGATTCTATGACAAGGCAACGGGCAAGGCATTGGCTGACGTCCTGATGGTCGTCGGTGAAGAGATACCTGACGGTGAGCCTTATGAGATCTTCGATCCCAACGCAACCTGGAAGAGCAAGACTCTCGTTGATTACACGACAAAGAAGCTCCTCGTACAGATCTTCGAGCACGGCAAGCTTGTCTATGAGAAGCCTTCCATCAAGGAGATCCGCGATTACTGCACGAAGGAACTCGATTCACTCTGGGATTCCATCAAGAGATTTGAGAATCCGCACAACTACTATGTCGACCTGTCACCCAAGCTCTGGAAGATCAAGGACGACATACTGAGATCATACAAGCACAGATAAGGAGAAGAAAAAATGGCAAATCCGATCGTAACAATCCAGATGAAAGACGGCGGCGTAATGAAGGCAGAGCTCTATCCCGAGATCGCGCCCATCACCGTTCAGAACTTTATCGACCTCGCAGCAAAGGGTTTTTATAACGGTCTTATCTTCCACAGAGTCATCCCGGGATTCATGATCCAGGGCGGTGACCCCGAGGGAACAGGCATGGGCGGCCCCGGATATTCCATCAAGGGCGAGTTTACCGCAAACGGATTCCAGAATGACCTCAAGCACACGAGAGGCGTTCTCTCCATGGCACGTGCAATGGATCCGAATTCCGCAGGCTCACAGTTTTTCATCATGCATGAGACATATCCGAGCCTTGACGGTCAGTATGCCGCTTTCGGAAAGCTCATCGAGGGAATCGAAGTTGTCGATAAGATCGCTTCCGTAAGGACTGATTACAACGACAGACCTTTAGAGCCTCAGCAGATCGAATTCATGACGGTACAGCTTTGACGGACACTATCCTGATCGCTGTCTGGCCTTTTGCTTCAGCATTACTGATCTCACTGGCGGAATTCATCTTATCCCGCACAAAGGCATTTAAGACGTCTTATGTCAGTGAACTGAGGCTACCAAAATTCTTAAGGCAGAACCATTGGAAAGACAAAACCGGAAATACGGCTTTGTCTTTCCTTATAATATGGGCTGCCGCGCTGCTCCAGTTTTTGTTTTCGATGGTGAGCATCTATCTCGTCCGGAGATACGCGTGCCTTCCCGAAGGAAAATATAAGAGCCCGTTGAGTCCAGTGTTTTTTGCGGTGGCGGATACCGTCTGCGGCATCTGCATCCTGTACCTTCTGAGGTCACGCAGGCGTAGGGCGGTGAAGGCGGCTGCGATCATTGCGGTGCTGTCTTTCGCGCTTCTGGTCCTCGAATTTTTTGTTTTCAATTTCAACTGCTTCAAAAAGAACTGCCATGTGACAAGGCTTACGGGGAGCAGTCTGGTACCCGAGTTTAGATCCGATGCGGAGAATGAGGATGGCCCTTTAAGCTTTTCGGATGACAGCGTGATCATCAGGGATGAATGTTCGTTTATCATTCCGAATGTTCCAGATGATGCTTATTCGGTAACCGTGGATTTTGTTCCGGCCGATAACGGGGACAGCAAGAAAGCCCACACCAGGTTTAACTGCAGGCTCATGATCGAAGATGAGAATTCGATGTATGTGTACAGAACGGCTGACAAGAGGAAAGCCTCGGGTGAGCGCAGCATCACGATGTTCATGAGGCCGCACGGTCACATAAAGAACGTTTTGCTGTCAATTGAGAATATCGAAAAGAAGGTCTGCATATCATCCGTTAGTATTTCAGAACGTAACGTCTATGGGACATATCTTGTCAGATACCTGTTCCTTTTTGCTGCAGCTTCGCTCATCACGCTTATAGTTTGTCAGCGTTTTTATGAAGTTATGTATGATCCGGAAAAAAAGACACACGTCATCCTGATTGTTGTGGTGTTTGTTTTAACAACAGGACTTACATGTCTTCTGTATCTGTGTAAGGATATGAAGTTTGACAAATATCCGTTTGCTGACCAGTCTGAAGTTACGGACATCTATCAGCTGGCTTTTGATTCAAAGATAAAGAAACTCCCGTATCTTGATATTGAGCCCGATGAGGCTCTGAAGGAACTGGACAATCCCTATGATGACAGCGAAAGGGACAAAAAAGCGCCGGATTACAAGTGGGACTTTGCCTACAAGGACGGGCACTACTATTGTTATTTCGGAGAGGCTCCGCTCTATACAATCTATTACCCGATATACATGCTGACGCACCGTATTCCGAATTATTCCGCCGCAGTCGGAATGCTCGGCACGATGGCTGTGATCTCAGTCATTCTGGCGTTCCTTGCAGCCGTCAGGATGTTCGTACCGAAGCAGAACCTTCTGGCACTGCTCCTGATGATACCCGCAGTTGCTGCTTCGGGACTTCTGTATGTCAACATGGCTTATTCTGAAAAGTATTATGTTGCTTCAAACAGCGCAATTGCGGGAATGGGATTTGCTGTGTTCTTCGGATTGTCTGCAGTTATGGAAAAGAAGACTTTTTCAAGGATGGTAATGTTTCTGCTTTCAGGCCTGTCGCTTGCCATCTGCGCTGGATCAAGGCCGACTGTTGCAATCTGCGCGGCTGCTCTTCTGCCGGTATTCATCGGAGTGCTCTTTGACGGATCGAGGAAGCTTTCCTTGAGGCTTTCGGAGGCGTTTGCATTCCTGATCCCCGTTATCCTGGGAATAATCCTGATTCTCATGCATAATCAGGAACGGTTCGGCAGCATTACGGATTTCGGAGAAAACTACCAGCTGACGGTCAGTGACATATCATCGCTGAAGGTGACACCCGAAATGTTTCCGTCCGCTGTCTTCTACTATTTCCTGATGCCGTTTTCCATGACAGATACTTTCCCGTATTTTGAAGTCAGGGGCATAATCTCGAATACGTATGAGGTCTACAGGAATATCGAACCGTCCGCAGGTATTTTGAGCATACCTTTCCTGTTTTTGGGAACACTGTTCCTGCCTGGCGCATTTGTCCGTTTAAAAGGACGAAGCTCCAAAAAGGATGCGGCTATATATAACGGATTCCTGATAATGAGTGTACTGGCAGCGCTCTTTATAACATGGTTCGATTTTTCAAGGGGCGGCGTATGTCTCAGATATCTGTCTGATTTCGCGTGGCTCTTTGCAATAATATGCGGAGTGGTGCTCCTTAGAAGGATAATGAGAAAGTCGGGAAGAAAGACTGTGTACGGTCTTGTCCTGGCTGCATCTGTAATGACGCTCTTTGCGGTATTCTTCGTCATGCTGGCGCAGGACTATTCCAATCTTACTAAACTCTATCCGTCGCTTCTTGAAAGATGCGAGGATGTATTCCTTTTCTGGCACTGACTTAAGGCCCACGGCAGATATACGAATGAGATATAATTATTTTGATATTTAACTGAAAGGCAGTATTTGAAATGAGGGAAGTAAAGGATCTGGACAGCGAAAAAAAGGTCCGGAAAAACAAAAAGAACACCCGTGATCACGTGTCTTCCAAGGGCACAGTGACGATTTCATACCGCGTTTTTTTTCTGCTCTGTCTTATTTTCCTCATGCTTCCGGTGCTGATCTTCTGTTTAGGGTATCTGAGGCCCCAGATCGGCATCGCGCTTGCTGTCGCTTTTTCTGGTATGACTGCAATTTCAGTAATGGAATGCATTAAGACGTCTGATGGAACCGAACTTGAAAAGAGTACCAGGGACATACTGATCCCCGTTAAGTATCTGATCATCTTTGCGGTTGCCGCTGTTGCGGTATCCCTGATAACCGGAGTCGGAGAATATGTGTACACGCTTCAGGATCATCCTTACAGGCGTGCGATCTTAAATGACCTCGTGAATTACAAATGGCCCGTCATATACAATTACGACACACAGACGAATCCGGAAGTAATAAAGATCTTCGGTCTGGTCTCGGGTGAGCGCGCATTCTCTTACTATTTCGTTTACTGGCTTCCCGCGGCAGTAATTGGCAAGCTTCTCGGGATCGGGGCAGCAAACATCGCGCTGCTGATATGGAATTCAACAGGTGTTTTCCTTGGCTTCATCGCGATGTGCGCCGTGAACAAACGCTTTTCGTATGCGATGCCGTTCCTATATGTATTTTTTGCCGGACTGGATGTCATACCCAACATTGTCTATCTGTTTACCGGCTACGATGCGTGGCTCTGGCTCGAGGGTTATGTTCCGGGAATGGCATTTGTCGCCAATTTCACTGAGCTTTGCAATGTATTCAATCAGATGGTGCCGTGTTTCCTGATAGTCGCGGTCCTCATGATGTCTAACAACATGAGATCGGCGGGACTTACCGGCGGCCTTCTTTTCGCATATTCACCGTGGGCGGTGTTCGGCCTTTTGCCCATCATCATCGGATTCATGCTGAGAAAGCAGATGCGATCCGGAAACGTGAAGAAGGATGTCCTGAATGTCCTCACGCCGGTAAACATAGTGTCTGCCATACTGCTTCTGGTCGTATTCGGAAGCTACTACATGTCCAACTCGGGCGCCGTTTCATTCCGCGGATTCACATGGACGTTTTATGAGAAACCCGTAATGTTCATACCTTCATGGTTCCTTTTTATTGCCGTTGAGATCGTTCCCGTTACGGCAGTTCTCTTCAATAAGCATAAGAAAGACCCCGTATTCATTGCTTCCGCAGTCACGCTGTGCATGCTTCCGCTCTACCGTGTTTCTGAAATGAATGACTTCTCAATGAGAGGATCAATGCCCGGACTGTTTATTTTCTGTATAATGCTATCTGGATATGTTTCTTCTCTGTTCCTGCCGGAAAATGCTCCGAAGACCGGAAAGGACTGGAAGAAGAGCGCAGCGGTAATGCTTATGGTCATCCTCATGATGTTCCCGGCAGCCGTAAATCTGTTCGTCATAGCGGGCAGCACGTTAACAGGGGAGAAGAGCAACAAAGACAATATAGGATCGTTTGGAAACATACGGGATGCATATTACGCGAAGACCGTTGAGGAGCAGTTTTTCGCGCCGGATTACAGGAACAAGTTCTTTTACAAGTATCTGTCGAGATAATAAAGGGTGATCAAAACATGAAGAAAAAGGAAAACCTGGTAAGAAGAGATATTTTTTTCACGGTGTGTACAGCTTATCTGACTGTACCGGTGGCAATATTCATGATCGGCAACTTAAAGCCTTATATAGGCATACCGGCCGCGCTGATAATGATCGGCTGCGCTGTGTTTTCCTGTCTTGATTTCTGCAAAGGTCCGGACAGGAAACCTCAGGACCGTTCATCCGATTTTTTCGGAATGAAGATGCCTCTGAAGTATCTCATCTCGCTCGCGGTCATCGCTTTTATCACAGTCCTGATATCGGGAGTAGGTGAGTATGTTTACTCAATGGTAGACCATGTTTTCAGAAGGGCGATCTTCAACGATCTCATCAACTACAAGTGGCCTGTCGTCTACGATTACAGCACACAGTTCAATCCGAGGGTAATAGCCGTTCTCGGCAAGACCCAGGGAAACACTGCTCTGGTCTATTACACTACGTTCTGGATGCCTTCGGCCATCATCGGAAAACTTTTCGGAAGCGCCGCGGGAAATGCGTTCCTGCTTGTCTGGACATCACTTGGTGTTTGGCTGACTTTTGTCGGCACTTCACTTTTCATCAGAAGGACTTCATGGGCTGTCCCGATCATCTTCATTACGTTCTCGGGACTTGACGCCCTGCCCAACATCGTTCACTCGTTTACCCAGTATGACGGTTTCATTGCCATTGACCACTGGCTTCCCACATTTGCATACATGAGCAATTTCACCCAGCTTTCTAATGTGTTTAATCAGTGCGTTCCGATATGGCTGATAACGATCATGCTCATGCTTTCTTCAAATGTTAGGTCCGCAGGTTTTATCGGAAGCCTCAGCTTCGCGTATTCTCCGTGGGCGGCCATAGGCATGGTTCCGGTGGCCCTGGCGCTGGCATTCAGAAAACAGCTCCAGCCTCAAAAAAGAGCTAAGGTCATCCTCTCAATCCTGCATCCTGTCGGACTCATCGCATGTGCAGTCATGATGGGTGTCTATGGATCATATTACATGGTAAGCTCGTCTTCATCGGCCGAGAGCGGCCTTTCATGGAAATTCTGCCGGAATTTCGGTGAGTTCCTGCTGTTCTGGGCTCTGCTCATGATCATAGAGGTAGTGCCTTTTGTTCTCGTACTTTGGAAGAAGGAGAAGAAGGAACCGCTCTTCTTGGCTGCGGTAATTACACTTGCGATCCTGCCTGTCTACAAGATCTCGTATTTCAACGATTTCACCATGAGGGCATCGCTCCCTGCACTGTTCGTTCTCTCAGTGCAGTTCACATCACTTCTTGCTGTGATGTTCGCAGAAGACAAGCAGAGGATCAGAAAAGCGAAAAGGATGAAGAAGAAGGAAGCCGTAAAAGCTTTCTTTGTACTTGCACTGGCTGTCGTGGGCACTTTCTCGGCGGCAGTCGATCTGTTGCTGATAATCGGAAGCGATGCTACGGGTGAACCACACTTTGAAAACGACATCGGTTCACTTGGCAGCATCGCAGGAGAGGAAAAGGGTCCGTATTATTCGACTGAAGATTATGCGGATGGAGTTATGTTATTATGGGCGGACGACTTTGAAGATAAGTTCTTCTTTAAGTATCTTGCAGCGTCCTCGGAAAGCAGGCATGAATGACGGCTAAAAAAAAGAAAGAAAAAAAAGGCATTAATATACCGTACAGGCTTTGGTATGCACTGACGGTTGGTTTTCTGGTTATCCCGGTGATCGTATTTGCTGCCGGATATCTCAGATGGTATATCGGCATCCCGGTTGCAGTTATGTTTGCGGGCTTTTCGGTATATACGGTGTTCGACTGCACGAAGCCTGCAGCAGGGAAGACCGCGCTTGCAGTCAACACATCGGACTTTGTCATCCCGCTTAAATACTTGATAGGATTCGCGCTCTTTGCGGTATTCCTTTCATGGTTTTCCGGAGTAGGTGAATTCATCTATTCGCTTCAGGATCATGCGATCAGAAGAGCCACACTGACCGATCTGGTCTCATACAAATGGCCTGTCATCTATGACTACAGCACTCAGACAAATCCTGAAGTCATTGAGATCATAGGCAAGACCAGCGGAAAGACGGCATTTATCTATTACTACACATATTGGCTGCCTGCTGCTTTGGCGGGAAAACTCTTCGGAAGGACTGCCGCAGACGTATTCCTGATGCTCTGGAATGCAACGGGCATATTCCTCACGCTTCTCGGAATGACTAAGATAAACGGACGTGCATGTGTTACCCAGCCGATCTTCTATATGTTTTTTGGCGGACTTGATGTTATCCCCACGATCATCCACAGCGCCATCCCTTACCCGTTCTGGACTTCAATCGAGGGCTATGTTCCTAACATGGCATATTACTGCAACATGAGCGAGCTGGCGAATGTTTTCCACCAGTGTGTTCCGAGTTTCCTGCTTGCCGTGCTCTTAATGATCTCAGTAAACACCAGGACTTTCGGACTCACATGCGGAGTTCTCTTTGCATATTCGCCTTTCGGCGTCTTCGGTTTGCTGCCCATAGTGTTTACCGCAATCTTCAGAAAAGACATGAGGCAGGATGCCAAAGGCACCCTCAAGGATCTGTTCACTCCGGTAAACATTATTTCCGCAGTTGTTTTGATCGTCATGTACGGCAGCTTCTACATGGCCAATGCCGGTGTCATCGGTAATAACGGTTTCACATGGATGTACTACGATTCGTTTGGATTATTTGTAGTCTGCTATCTGTGCTTTCTCATCATCGAAGTGCTTCCGGTATCCGCCATTCTTTTCAAGCGTTACAGAAAGAATGCTTTCTATATCTGTGCCGTGTTGACTTTGACACTGATCCCCACATACATGATGTCATGGGTCAACGATTTTGCCATGCGCGCCTCGATGCCTGCAAGATTCATCATGTGCATTTTCCTTGCAGGACTGTTCAGGGAACTGTATGACGAGGATGCCAAGATCCAGGCAGCGAAAAAGAAACGCAGCGGTAAGGAAATAGCCGGACTTGTCTTTACCATTCTCACGATGATACTCATGCTCTTCCCGGGCTTTGTAAATGCCTATCTCATCGCGGGAAGCGAGGCCACGGGGGAATTCGACCGCAAGGAAATGGTCGGTTCGTTCGGCAACATAAACAATGCTTATGACAGTGACACCGAGTATGCCGCAGTCATCAACAAGCAGTTCTATACCGATAATTACAACGATACGTTCTTTTATAAGTATCTTGCAAAGAAATAAGGAGGACAGGAAGTGAAGAAGGTCATTACGATTCCGTTCAGGGTTTTCTGGGCTTTGGCCCTTGGCTTTCTTGTGCTTCCGGTGGTCATTTTTTTTACCGGGTATCTCAGGCTTTATGTCGGTCTGCCGCTGGCGGCCCTGCTAATTGGTGTTTATATTCTTTCTGTCAGGGACTGCGTAAAGGATCAGGAAAAGACACTGTTGTCTTCAGACAATACGGCCATAAAGATACCTGTCAGCTATCTGATTGGATTCGTGGTGACTGCAGTGCTGCTTTCACTGGTATCGGGTGTAGGCGAGTTCATCTATACGCTTAACGATCATCCGTACCGCAGAGCCATAATGAACGATCTGATCAATTACCGTTGGCCTGTCATCTACGATTACAGTACGCAGACCAATCCTGAAGTTATAAAAGAGATTGGCCGCACATCCGGCACCTACGCCTTCATGTACTATTTTACTTACTGGCTTCCTGCCGCGCTTGCCGGAAAGCTCGGGGGCATTACCGCCGGCAACATCGCTCTGATGCTATGGAATGCAGCCGGAATCTGTCTGACTTTCATCGGAATTAGCAAGATAATCGGACGCCCGAGCTTTACGGTACCGTTCTTCTATATCTGTTTTGCCGGCCTGGATGTTCTTCCGAATATAGTTCATACATTCGTTGAGTGGAAAGCATATAACGGAATAGAGGCATGGCTGCCCCAGCTCGCATACATGAGCAATTTTGCTGAACTGACGAGTGTTTTCCACCAGTGCGTTCCGTGCTGGCTCATAGTGACACTGATAATGATGTCTTACAACACAAGATCTGTCGGCCTTTTGGGCGGCGTGCTCCTTACATACTCCCCATGGGGAGTCATAGGACTTTTCCCGCTTGCAATTGTAAGGGTATTCTCCAAACCCATGCGTTCAGGCGGAATTAAAAAGATGCTGCAGAACGTCTTCAGCATCATCAACATCGCTTCATGCGCTGCCGTTCTCTTCGTGTACGGTCCGTTCTATCTAGGAAACCACACTTCAACATCCATAAAGGGTTTCTTCTGGGAATTCCTTGACGGTCCCGGAACGGCTGTCGTCGTCTATCTTCTTTTCGTGCTGACCGAAGTCGTTCCGTTTGCGCTTATACTCTGGAAGACTGACAAAAAGAATGTGCTCTTCATAGCGGCCCTGATCGAACTGATGATAATCCCGTTCTACAAGGTGACGCTCGCAAACGATTTCTGTCTGAGAAGTTCAATGGCTGCGAGATTCATTCTCTGCATACTCATGGCGCGTTACCTGAAGGATCTCTATGATGCTGATGCGGTTATTGTCCGCAAGAAACTCAAGAGAAAGAAAAAGGACGTCGTCAAACTTGCGTTTACGATGCTGACGATAATCCTCATGATGTTCCCGGCATTCGTTACCTGTTACTTTGTACTCGGAAGTGAGTTCACTGGCGAGCCTCACAATGCCGAAGACATAGGATCATTCGGAAACATCCGCAATGAAATACACACATGGAACGTTACCAATAACTATATCTCGAACGATTACGGGGAAGCGTTCTTTTTTAAGTATCTCGCAAAGAAATAAGGATCAGGACTCCTTGTCCTCTGACTCTTCCATGGGGATATAGATCGGCCTGCCCTTGCTCTCGATGTAGGTCCTGCCGAGATATTCGCCGATGATGCCGAGCGCCATCAGCACGAGTCCGCCAATGAAGAGGATGAAGCAGAGCAGGGAAGGATAGCCTGCGACCTGATCCCAGATCCTGCCGATGATCGCCTTGATGAAGTAGTAGATCAGGTATGCGAAACCTGCGATGGCAAAGAAGAATCCCGCATATGTTGCAAGTCTCAAAGGAGCTGTGGTAAATGCGACAATGCCGTCGATGGCATAGCGGAAAAGCTTCCAGAAGCTCCACTTTGTCTCGCCTGCGGCTCTTTCGACATTCTCATGCTCGACCCACTTGGTACGGAATCCTACCCATGCAAATATACCCTTGGAGAAACGCTGTCTCTCAGAAAGGCTGAGGATCGCGTCTACGACCTGTCTTCTCATGAGTCTGAAGTCACGTGCTCCGTCAGCGATCTCAACGTCGATCATCTTGTTGATGAGCTTATAGAAGCAGCGCGCGAAAAAGCTCCTGATGGGAGGCTCGCCCTGACGCGTAACGCGCCTTGCGGCTACGACGTCGTACTCTCCGGTATCGAGATCGGCGATCATGGAGGGGATCAGCGACGGCGGATCCTGCATGTCGGCATCAAGGATGGCGACATATTCGCCCTTTGCCTTCTGCATTCCGGCATACATGGCAGCTTCCTTGCCGAAATTCCTTGAAAAGAACACATATCTGACATCGGGATCGGTTTCTGCGAAACCCTTGATGATATCCTGGGTCTTGTCGCGGCTTCCGTCGCTTACGAAGATAAATTCGAATTCTTTTCCTGAATCCTTTATGGATTCTCTGACGCCCTTGAGCGCTTCATATAGAATAGGGAGGACTTCCTCCTCGTTGTAGCAGGGAATTATCAGGCTTACAAGCATGCTGTCATATCCGCCTTTCGTGAGGCCGCAGATTTGAAACGGCTTAATAAAATGTATTATAATCAAAAAGTTCGTTAATTGATATATTCGTGACGTTCATAAACATTTGGAGGGATAGGGGAACTTATGAAGGAGTTGGACTCACTGGGACAGGGAAAAAAGGCTTCCGCAGCCGCCAAAAAGGCAAAGGAACCGGAACTTGCCCTTAGGAAGAGACAGAAGATCGACCGCCGCCCGTTCCTGGCATTTTTACTGGCGCTGCTGCTCTATGCTTTTGTTACTTTGATCTGCAACAAGTATCCTGCAGGCGAGTATTCGTTCATGTTAAGTGACTTAAGGGCCCAGTACGGACCTTTTCTCGCGCTCAACAGGTCAAGGATCCTGAGCCTCGGAGGTTCACAGCATCTCATAAACAACCTCACTTATTCGTTCCAGCTGGGTCTCGGAAAGAATTTCATGGGTTCATTCGGATACTACATGGCAAGTCCGCTGAACTTCCTGTATCTTCTGTTCGAACCTGCCCAGATCGACATGGTCGTCGTTCTGCTCGTAGTACTCAAACTGAGCCTTTCCTCGGCTTTTATGTGCCTGTTCCTGACGACCAGAGCCGAAAACTCCAAGAGCAACTGGCCGGTCATGCTCGGAATGGTATATGCATTCTCTCTCTATGCGCAGGCATTCGCGTTTCAGATTATGTGGCTTGACGGCTACATGCTCCTCCCGCTGCTGCTCTATTTCGTTGAGAAGTTCATTCACAAACGCAGATATGCGGGAATAATAATCACGCTGCTCGTTCTCTTCGTATCCAATTATTACATCGCATACATGGTGGGAATCTTCAGTTTCCTTTACCTGACGGTGAGACTGATCTCCCTGAAGACAGATATCAAAAAGGCGCTCGGCACCATAGTCAGATATGTTCTGACGGCTGGATTTACCGGAATGTGCACAGCGGTCCTCATTCTTCCCGTAGGTATCGACACGATCGTCAACAGCGACAAGACAAAGGCATCCGGAGATCCCGACCTTGTCATGTATTCTCCGCTGACTTTCATCAAGATGTTCCTGATGGGCGAGCCCAAGGAATTCGGCGACGTGCTCCCCGGAAACTATCCGTTCCTGTTCCTGAGCCTCATGATCACGGTGGCCGTCATCATCTATCTCGTAAGCAAGGCCTTCAGCGGACGCGAAAAGATCATTCACATACTCTGCCTGATCGGCGTCATCCTTTCGACAGGCTTTTACTATTTCGACATCGCATGGCAGGTGTTTGACTCACCGAACTGGTTTGCACACAGGCACGCATTCGTGTTCCTGCCGGTCTTCCTCGTCATCACTCTCAAGGTCCTTGAGCACATGAGTGAAGTCGGCTTTAAGGACATAACGAAGACGGCAGTCATCATATCCTCGGGTCTGATAATAGTCTATGCGGTCGGCGCGTTTAAAGGCGAAGACAGGATCTTTGTCTACAATCTCGTATTCATTCTCGTTTACTGCGCAATGGCTGCGGGATACGGCATCAAAAAGTGGCCTGACCAGTTAAGGGATATCCCGAGGGTAATCTCACCGATGCTTGCTGTATTCGTCGGTTTTGAACTTGTTTTCGCGGGACCGATGCTCACATCGCAGATCGAGAGCTTTACCATGTTCCTCGGAAACGCAAGGGAATACATCTCGAGCATCCATTCGTTCGAGGAATTCGGACAGAAGGCGGACGCCCAGAATGCGCAGCTCGGCGCTGTCAGGGCAGAGACTGAGCATGTTTCGGGATACTATCCGCTCTATTATGTCGAAGAGGGTGAGCAGATCTACGGAAACTTCCGCAATGTGTCTTTCTTCAACTCCAATTCGAACAAGCAGATGCATCACTTCCTCAAGCAGCTCGGACATCCCGTAAACTATAATTACTTCGCTGTTGCATATGACCAGATAATCCCCTCGAACGACGCATTCCTTTCCGTAGGAAGCATCGCGAGCAGAAGAGACGTCTCTTTCTATGAGAAAACGGGCACCGATTCATATGGTAACGGTTTGAATTTCTACAAGGCTGGAAAGACTCTGCCGATAGCGTTTGCGGCATCATCCTCCGCTGAGAAGTTTGATTTCTACAAGCTCGAAAAGACGGCAGACAACAAGAATTACATGGCTTTCCAGAATGAATGGTATGCATCCATGTTCCCGGAAAGCTTTACGCAGGATTTCTTCGTTACTTTGGACGGCAGCGACGTTCCGGAACCCGTAATCAAGAACGGAATCTTCTACAACCAGAACGACTACAAGACCCGTGCAGACATCATGAGGGACCAGAGCTCAGGCAAAGTTCCCGGCACTTCCGAAAGCAAGTATGAAGGCTCGGAAGAGAGCAAATCTGCACCTGTCCAGTACGATGACCCGCTCGGATTTGAAACCGGAATCGCCAAGGAACTCAATGCGAAGCTCAAGACGATCTACCGTGAGAATTCTAAGATCCCGATAATGATCGAATACAAGTTCAAGGCTCCCACGGATAAAGAGCTCTATTGCAATGTTTCGACCGCAAGGATCATGAATGCCACGGATGTCTATGTCAACGGCATCAGGATCAACAATTTTGAGAGCGACGCATACTATTCGCAGATCTTCAGGATCGGTTCGTTCGCAAAGGGTGAAGACGTGACCGTCACGTTCCTTTCGGATGCACCGGAGTGGTCATATCTCGATATCAGGTTCGGATATTTCGATTATGATCTTTTCGAAAAGCAGCTCGAGACGGTCGATCTCACCAAGGTTAAGACCGAGGTTCTCGAGGACGGTTATGCGAAGCTTGCGGTAAACGGCCTTAAGGCTGGTGAGATGGTCATCACAACGATTCCCGCGGAAGACGGATGGACTCTGAAGATCGACGGACAGACTGCAGAGCTTTCGAATTATCAGAATGCTTTCCTGGCATTTAAGTGCCCTGAAGGTGCGCATACAGTCGAGCTCAGTTTCGTTGCACCCGGACTCAAGGCGGGAGCAGCTGTTTCCTGTGCGGGAGTGGTATGTCTTGCGGCATTCGTTCTTATCGACAGGACGGTTTTTAGTAAGCGTAAAAATGTAAACAAAAATACAGAGGTTAAAACGGAGGTTTGATCATGGGCTATTTGGAAGAGTACAAGCTTTGGAGCACAGATCCCTTTTTCGATGAGGGAACAAGAAATGAGCTTATCGCCATCAAGGATGACGCTAAGGAGATAGAGGACAGATTCTACAGGGATCTTGAGTTCGGTACCGCGGGATTAAGAGGCGTTCTTGGCGCAGGCACCAACAGGATGAATGTCTACACGGTCGCAAAGGCTTCCGAGGGACTTGCAAAATACATCCTTTCCGAAGGCGAGGATGCGATCAAGAGAGGCGTTGTCATTTCTTATGACTCCAGACACTTCTCACCTGAGTTCGCGCAGATCACTGCTCAGGTACTTGCCGCAAACGGCATCCCCAGCAAGCTTTCCGATGAGCTCAGGCCCGTTCCGGTCCTTTCTTTCTCGGTAAGATACTTCAAGGCTTTCGCAGGCGTCATGATCACGGCTTCACACAATCCTGCGAAGTATAACGGTTACAAGGTCTACGGTGAGGACGGCGGCCAGGTTCCCCCTGAAGCAGCAGATGCCGTACTCGCAAACATCAGTGACATCAAGGACATCAGGACCGTCAAGATGATGGACCTCGATGAGGCAAAGGCAAAAGGACTTGTCACGGAGTTCGGACCTGAAGTCGACAAGGCTTACACCGAAATGCTCACAAAGCTCGTCGTAGATCCTGAAGCGATCGCAAGACAGGCTGACATGAGCATCGTCTACACACCTCTGCACGGATCGGGCAACAAGCCTGTCAGAAGGATCCTCGAAGCTGTCGGCTTCAAGAACATCCACATCGTCGCTGAGCAGGAGAAGCCCGACGGAGCATTCCCGACGGTAACTCTGCCCAACCCCGAGAACCCTGATGCGCTTTCAATGGCCATCGAACTTGCAAAGAAGACAAACGCTTCTCTCGTTTTCGGTACAGACCCCGACTCAGACAGGATCGGTGCCGCTGCAAGGATCGAGAACGGCGGTGAGGTCACATACAAGTGCTTTACCGGCAACCAGATGGGTCTCATGCTCCTCGATTACATCCTCGATGCAAAGCAGCGGGCAGGCAAGCTTCCCAAGGATTCATTCGCCGTAACCACGATCGTTTCTTCCAAGCTCGCAGGTGCCATCTGCGCTGCTTTCGGCGTTGAGCTCCAGGAAGTTCTCACGGGATTCAAGTTCATTGGCGAGCGGATCAAGCTTGACGATGAGTTCGGCAGCAAGCACTTCCAGTTCGGTTTCGAAGAGAGCTACGGATATCTTTCCGGACGCGACGTCCGCGACAAGGATGCCGTTGTTGCCGCAATGCTCATCTGCAACATGGCAGCAGCTTCATTTGAGAAGGGCGAGACTCTCGCTGACCGTTTGGCTCATGTTTACGAGAAGTACGGCTACGGCTTCGAAGAGGCTGTAAGCGTTACTCTCGAAGGCAAGGAAGGCATCGAGAAGATCCAGAACAGCATGAAGGAATTAAGGAGCGAGCTCGAATCTGTCACTGACGTCAAGGCATCCGAGACTCTGCTCGGCGGCCCGAAGGTCCTCGCGGTAAGGGATTACAAGACATCCAAGAGATACGATTTCTCCGGCAGCGAAGTTAAGATCACACCCATCGATCTGCCGAAGTCCAACGTTCTTCTCTATGAGCTCGGAGGCGAAAAGGGACTCGACTGGGCATGCGCAAGACCTTCCGGAACAGAGCCTAAGCTCAAGATCTATTTCGGCGTCTACGATTCATGCGAGGCAGAGGCAGTCATGAGACTTGCTTCCCTTAAGACTGAAGTTTCAGAATACGTTGAGGCGAAACTCAAATAAATGAAGACACCGTGGGAATGACGAATTCGTCCACGGCTTTGGCAAAACCCATTTCAGAAACGGCCGCCGTTATATGCGCGGCCGCTTTTTTTGCGCCGTCGCAGGCGTTGCCCATGGCTATTCCGTAAGCCGCATCGGCGATCATGGAAATGTCGTTGTCGGAATCCCCGATGGCAAAAGTCATGCTGCGGGGTATCTCAAGATAGTCTGCCAGATCGAGCAGGGCTTTGCCTTTGGATACTCCCGCGGTCATTATGTCGTAGAAGGTCGGGCCGGATGAGATCACTGTGAGATCTTTGTCGGTGTTGATCTTTCTGCATACTTCTTCGGGCGTGTCTATCAGAAGGAATTTGTTGAAGGGAGGAAGATCATCCCTTTTCCAGCAGTCGTCGTCAAGGTCAAAGAGCGGAGCCTGCTTGGCCGGCTCAACGTCTTTGTTGTAGTCTTCGCAGAAGAATCTCCTCTTGGAGCACTTCGTGAAATATATTCCGTTGACGGAGTAAAGTGTGGCATTGACCCTGTTTTCGATCATGAGGCGCAGGAGTTCGCGTGCTTTGGAATCCGTGAAATCCATGGACATGATGTCTTTGCGTTCAACCGGGTCAAAGAGTGCGCCGCCGTTACCGGTGATTATAGGTATGTCTATGCCGAGGCGTTCTGCGAACTTGCCGACCAGAAAAGATGACCTGCCGGTGGCGATGGTGAAGGCTATGCCGTTCTCCTGAAGACGTTTTACCGCGGCGACGTTTTCGGCCGGGACGTCCTCTCCGGGCAGCAGCAGCGTAAAGTCCATGTCAGCTGCCAGAACAGCCTTGTATCTCGTCATTTCAAGCATTCCTCCGTACTTCGCGTGAAGTATAAACAATTTTACCTCAGGTATAGGGCAAATATGAGGTATTTTTGTCAAATTGATTATTCGGCGTTTTTTAATATTATAATAAGTGAGTTCCGGTAACCGGGACTGTTTGTGTGTGCTATTAAATAACGAGGACATAATATGAAAAAAGTTGATGCCCGCGGTTCAGGCGCAGAAAAGAAGCGTTCTGACAAGGGACAGAAGAATACGGAAAACAAGCTGAGCGTCAGAAAGGAATCCGGCGCGAAGCTTTCACTGCCTGAAAAAGCCGGCAAGACCCAGTCAAAGGAGATCGCTCCCGCGAAGAAATCAAATGAGGTCGATTACAGCCTTCTCGGCGTAACCGATAAGAAGCGCCAGCAGATCAAGGTTAAGCAGGCCAAGCAGAAAGAGGCTGAAGAGAATTACAAGAAGCGTACCGGCAAGAAGAGGATCCCTCTTGCATACATTATCTTTGCACCCTTTGTACTGCTTGCGGTAATCGTAACCGGTTATTTCGTTTATCTTGTTAATTCGGGTTATTTCAGAGAGACCATCGTTGCCAGCATGGCTGACGGAAGCACGGCAAATCTCTTCGTTGAAGATGCGCTTTCATATCTTTCCACGGATAAGTTCTTTGCAGGCACCAAGATCGACGGCATCGACGTCGGTGGCATGACAAAAGAACAGGCCAAGGCTGCAGTGGTTGCTGCACAGCCCAAGTCACCCGAGAGAGTTGCCATCTCGCTCTCACTCGACGGCAAGGAATATGATCTCGATTTCTCCAATGTTACCTTTGAGTACAACACTGACGATGTCATAAACGAAGCTTACAGTCTCTACAGACTGCAGGGAGATGAGGACAACTCGAAGCTTACCGAGTACTTCAACGGTGTTCAGGCCCTCAAGGTCGATCCCAAGGAATACCAGACAGCTTACACGGTTAAGCACGAGGGTGTTGAAGAGACCGTTAAGGAACTCCTCAGCAAATTCCATCTCGAACCCGAAAATGCTTCCATCAGCACTTTCGATACCGACAGCCGTGCATTTACGATCATTCCTGAGAAGAAGGGCTACAACATCAACATCCCCGCAACGACCGAGAAGGTCAAGCAGATGCTCGATTCCAGAAACTATGTAGGTTCTGTTCTCGTTGAAGCTGAGATCATCTCACCTGAGATCACGGAAGCATCTATCAACGCTACATTCGGCCGCATCAGCTCATGCACTTCCAAGACGACCAGGAACGCTAACCGTAACAATAACATCAAGAAGGCATGCGCTTACATGAACGGCTACATCCTTAAGCCTGGCAAAGAGTTCTCCTTCAACAAGGTCGTAGGACAGAGAACCGCAGCAAGAGGCTTCAAGGAAGCTACGGTCATTGCAGGCGGACAGTACGAGCAGGGATTGGGCGGAGGAATCTGCCAGGTCAGCTCCACACTCTACAATGCCGTCATCAAGGCAGGCCTTACTGCATCAGAGCGTCATCCTCACGCATTCCCGTCAACATACCTGCCCCTCGGTCAGGATGCTACCGTTGACTATCCTCATCTCGACTTTAAGTTTAAGAACACCACGGACGGCGAGATCATTGTCGTTGCATGGTGGAGCAAGAGCGACAGGATCTGCCACGTTGAGCTTTACGGAAAGAAGCTCCCTGACGGACAGACGATCAAGTTCGAGTCCAAGACAACTTCAAAGGGCAAGACACCTTCAAAGGTCGAATATGTTGAAGATCCCGATATGAAGGTAGGCGATAAGGAAGTCCTGAGAACAGCTCATAATGCCTGCACCGTTGTTTCATATCAGGTCTGGTATGACAAGTCAGGCAAGGAGATCAAGAGAAAGAAGATCGCCACATCGAACTTCAGGGCATATACCAAGAAGGTCGCAGTAGGTACGCTCCTGCCCAACGGTAAGCACGCAAAGCTCAATACGAGCACGGGAGAACTCTCCGGAATACCGACGGCAACACCTAAACCCACAAAGGCCAAGGCTACGAAGGCACCTACCAAGGCACCGGCAAATAACGACGGCTGATATCCGAAGTTCTCAAATTAACGGAAACTGCATACAGAGGCTGTGATCCATATGGATCGCAGCCTCTTTTGACGGATGGCCCGCAGCAGTCCTTCAATAAACAAAAAACTTATTATTAATTTGTTTGTTTTATGACTGCCAATAATTAAATAAGGGTTTATAATAGACAATGTTTTGTAGACTGACATCAGAGTGCTCGCACTCTGGTCAAAGTTAAAATTTTCCAAAGGAGATCCAAGTTTATGGCAGAACTGACAAAGAAAACCATGGACGGTAACGAGGCTGCTGCGTATACTTCGTATGCTTTCACCGAGAACGCCGCAATTTACCCGATCACACCGTCCTCGCCTATGGCTGACCACACCGATCAATGGGCTCAGCAGGGCAGAAAGAATATTTTCGGACAGACGGTTAACATCGTCGAGATGGAGTCTGAGGGAGGCGCTGCAGGTGCAGTCCACGGCTCACTCGCTACAGGTGCATTAACCACAACTTATACCGCTTCGCAGGGTCTCCTCCTGATGATTCCTAACATGTACAAGATCGCAGGCGAGCTCCTTCCTTGCGTTTTCCATGTTTCAGCAAGAGCCCTCGCTGCTCACGCTCTCAACATCTTCGGTGACCACGCAGACGTTTACGCTTGCCGTCAGACCGGTTTCGCAATGCTCTGCTCCAACTCCGTTCAGGAAGTTGCAGACCTTGCTGCAGTAGCTCACCTTGCTTCCATTAAGACAAGAGTTCCTTTCCTCCACTTCTTCGACGGTTTCCGTACATCACACGAGATCCAGAAGATCGAGGTTATCGACTACGATACACTCGGATCACTTGTTGATTATGAGGCTGTTAAGGCTTTCCGTAAGAGATCACTCTCTCCTAACCACCCGACACTCCGTGGTACAGCTCAGAACCCTGACATCTACTTCCAGGGCAGAGAAGCTTCCAATCCCTTCTATCTTGCAGTACCTGATCAGGTTCAGTACTACATGGATAAGATCAACGAGATCCGCGGCACAGACTACAAGCTTTACAACTACTATGGTGCTGCTGATGCTGACCGTATCATCATCGCTATGGGTTCTGTCTGCGAGACAGCTGAAGAGGTTATCGACTTCCTGAACGCTCACGGCGAGAAGGTTGGTCTCCTCAAGGTTCACCTCTATCGTCCTTTCGCAGCAGACAAGCTTCTTGCTGCTATCCCTTCTACTGTTAAGGCTATCGCAGTCCTCGACAGAACAAAGGAGCCCGGTTCTTTCGCAGAGCCTCTCTTCCTCGACGTTGCAGCTGCATATGTCGGCAAGAACGCTCCTAAGCTCATCGGCGGCCGTTACGGTATGGGTTCCAAGGATACAACACCTGAGACAGTTCTTGCTGTTTATAAGGAACTCAAGAAGGATCAGCCTAAGGAAAGATTCACCATCGGTATCGATGACGACGTCACATTCCTTTCACTCGACTGCTCTGAGTCCATCGAAGTTGCAGGCGAGGGCGTTGTTCAGGCTAGATTCTGGGGTCTCGGCGCAGACGGTACAGTCGGTGCTAACAAGAACTCCATCAAGATCATCGGTGACCACACTGATAAGTATGCTCAGGCTTACTTCTCTTATGACTCTAAGAAGTCCGGCGGTATCACGATCTCTGACCTGAGATTCGGTGACACACCTATCCGTTCCACATACCTCATCAATAAGGCTGACTTCGTAGCTTGCCACAACCAGTCTTATGTTTATGAGTACGATATGCTCTCATCACTGAAGCCGGGCGGCACATTCCTCCTCAACACTCAGTGGTCAAGAGAAGAGCTCGAGGAGAGACTCCCCGGCTCCATGAAGAGATATATCGCTAACAACAACATCAAGTTCTTTACTCTTGACGCTGTTGCAAAGGCTAAGGAGATCGGTCTTGGCGGAAGGATCAACACAATCTGCCAGTCTGCATTCTTCAAGCTTTCCGGCATTCTCCCTGTTGAGCAGGCTGTTGACTACATGAAGAAGGCAGCTCTCAAGTCTTACGGTAAGAAGGGTGACGATATCGTTCAGATGAACTACAAGGCTATCGACGCAGGTGTCGATGCAGTCGTTGCAGTTGATATCCCTGATTCCTGGAAGACAGCTGAGGATAAGCCTGTTGAGAAGAAGGCTGTTCCTGAGTTCATCGAGAAGGTCGTTAACGTAATGAACAGACAGGAAGGTAACAAGCTCCCTGTTTCCACATTCGTCGGCATGGAAGACGGTACATTCCCTCAGGGTACAGCTGCTTACGAGAAGCGTGGTACTGCTGTTGATATCCCTGTATGGGATGCTTCAAAGTGCATTCAGTGCAACCAGTGCTCCATCGTTTGCCCTCACGCTGCAATCCGTCCTTTCCTCCTCACAGAGGAAGAGGCTGCAAACGCACCTTTCGAGACAAAGGCCGGCATGAAGCCTTACGACAACTTCAAGTTCAGGATCCAGGTATCCGCTATGGACTGCCTCTCCTGCGGCGTCTGCGTTGAGTCTTGTATAGCTAAGGAAAAGGCAATCACCATGGTTCCTCTTAAGGACAACCTTAAGGAAGCTGAGAACTGGGATTACTGCGTAGCTCTGTCTCACAAGGACAACCCGATGGCTAAGGCTAACGTCAAGGGTTCACAGTTCGAGCAGCCGCTCCTTGAATTCTCCGGCGCTTGCGCAGGCTGCGGTGAGACACCTTATGCTAAGCTCCTCACACAGCTCTTCGGTGACAGAATGCAGATTTCCAACGCTACAGGTTGTTCTTCAATCTGGGGTGGCTCTGCTCCTTCAATGCCTTATACAACAAACTACAGAGGCTTCGGTCCTGCATGGGGCAACTCACTCTTCGAGGATAACGCTGAGCACGGTCTCGGTATGTACCTCGGCTACAAGCAGCTCAGATCAAGAGCTAAGATGCTCGTTGAGCAGACAGTAGAGGCTACAGGTTCTGCTGACCTCAAGGCTGCAGCTCAGGCTTGGATCGACGGATACAACTCCTCTGAGAACACACGTGAGATCGCAGAGAAGCTCGCTGAAGCACTCAAGGCTGAAGGTTCTGATTCTGCTAAGAAGGCACTCGAGTATGAGGACTTCTTCATGAAGAGATCACAGTGGATCATCGGTGGTGACGGATGGGCTTACGATATCGGTTACGGCGGACTTGACCACGTTCTCGCTACAGGTGAGGATGTCAAC
>JAFWQF010000051.1 GCA_017509205.1 Clostridiales bacterium
AGAAATGTCTGTCTCGTTCTGAGGCAGACTTTTTTATTTCAGAATCTTCCCGTCAACATGATCACTCCCGTGGCTGCGAGGGTCGCAAGGCATGAACCGATGGCGACCGTGAGAAGTGACTTTTCCATAAAACTGAGAATGAGAGCTACCGCAAGTCCCGCACATGCAGTGGGCAGTGAACCCGTAGCGTAAAGGATGGCGGGGAAGGTCATCGCAGAGAGCACTGTGTATGGGATAAGGTCGAAAAACGCCTTTACGCGCGCATTCGTGATCTTTTTGCGGAACAGCGTGAAGGGGAGGGCCCTGACCAGATAAGTCGTGACAGCCATTACCAGTGCGAGCGGAATGAATATCTTAAGATCCATCAGGCGGCCTCCTTTCCGGTTTCCGTTCCGTCCTCATTGTGAGGGAAGCAGAATACTCCGACGAGAGCCGCAAGTACTGCGGATATTATGATCGCGAAGCCTGAAGACACGTGTTCCTTGAGCCATGGCGCATAGTAGAAAAGGCAGGAAAGGGCACAGGCGATGAGGGCGCAGATCGCGATCATGCGGCTGTGTTTTGCCTTAGGGATGACAATTGAAATGAACATTCCGTAGATTCCGACTGCCAGAGCGTTTGTCAGGAAGTCGGGGAAGATGCCGCCGAGAACGGCTCCTAACAGGGTTCCCAGGACCCAGCCTGCCACGGGGAGAACGGTGAGTCCGAAAAAGTATTTTGCGCCTACCTCGTGATCCTTGCTGACCGCAACGCCGAAGATCTCATCGGTCAGACCGTATGCAAGAAGTGCGCGCGAAGCCGTGTTCATTGACTTGTCGGTCTTCTGGGACAGTGAGATCGCCATGAGGGAATAGCGCAGGTTTATTACTATCTGCGAGATCATCATCTCAATGAGTCCGCCTGAAGCAGACATAATGCCTACTCCGGCAACCTGTCCTGCAGAGGTGATGTTGGTAAGCGAAACGAGCACTGCCTGCCACCATGAAAGACCTGAGGAAACGGCAAGTATCCCGAAAGAGAAGGAAACTGAGAGATATCCCAGTCCTATGGCAAGGCCGTCTTTTAAGCCCTCGCGAAAAGTCCCGCCGTTTTTGGCGGCGGGAACTGAACTTTCCTTGGTTTTGACGTCAGAATCAGGTGCCATACTTAGCCAATATCTCGTCAAATGTGAAATACATGTCGAGCTGCTTCTGCTTTGCTGCAGTCTCTTCGGTTCCGAGAGCGATTACCTTGTAAACGGTAGCTGTTCCGAAATCGAGCTTATAGACCATGTTCTTTGCAATGTAGTATTTTTCGACCGGATCGTATCTTCCGTCTTTGTATACTGTCGTCCTTGCCATGAACATGGCATCCTTGAGGTCGAAATACTCGTCCATTACGGTCTTGTCGTCGTATTTCTTTTCCTGCTGGAGGACGCGGTATTTTTCGTCAGGGGAGACGGTAAATCTGCTGTGACACTCTTTTCCGGCAAAAGTCTTGTCATCGACGTCCTTGATCTTGCAGTCCTTGAGATGCTCATGCATGTAGTCGTTGAGAGCCGCATCGTATTTGGACATCATTTCCGCGAGATCGTTGTATGCGATTTCACCCGGAGTGGTTACGTGAGCGGTCGTTGTTGTCATGTTGGGGTCGGAATAGATCTTTTTTCCGCATCCTGAAAAAAGCATGAGTGATGAGGCAAGGGCCAGTGTAACAGCCGTTGTCTTAACTAATAATCCTGCTTTCATTGATCACGCCTCCGTAAGCTCTGGAATTAAACCGCTCAATTATATCACGAAATAAGCATTCAAGTTGACAAAGGCATTCAAAGATTATACAATCATTAAGCATTTTTATTGGCATCATTTAACAATGCATACGGAGAAGTCGCCTAGCCTGGTCGAGGGCGCACGACTGGAAATCGTGTAAACCCCAAAAGGGTTTCGAGGGTTCGAATCCCTCCTTCTCCGCCAAAACTAAGAACCCCGGATATTTGTTCCGGGGTTCTTTTTATTTCTTGGATTTCTTCGGCTTTTTGCCTCTGCGGCCCTGGCCGATGCCTTCGGGCACGGGGTTTTCGTGAAGGATGACGTATTTGTGGTTATGCATCAGATCGCGGAGTTCGTCTGAAAGCTCGAAGAACTCATCGATCTCCTCGTCTTTAACGTCACCCTTGAACTTTCTTCTCTGCTTTCTGCCGAAGCGGATCTTGTTATATTCTTTCCAAAGTATGAGAAGCGCCGTCTCGACCAGGATGCCAATTGCGAGTATGACAAAGAAATCCTCGGTCTGCCTGATCGTATCCTGGGTGTAGATCCAGAAAGTAATGACGGGCTTGCCCAAAAGGTCCCTGATTATGTTGGTCAGCATGAATACCCAGTAGATGACCACATAAAGCCACGCAACTACGGTGAGGATAAGGCCTATCAGCTTTCTGACAGGCTTCTGTGTGACCTTGTCTTCTATGTGTTCTGTGGAATTGCGGTTTACGATGGGGTTTTCGACCGTGCCTTCGACCAGGGCGGAGGTTCCGTCCTCGTTCTCGGGATTGGATGAGAATGCCTGAAGGAGACGGGTCATCCTGATGTCTTCGTAAGTTACTTCAGGAGCTTCCCACTTGGGCTTCAGCATTTCGGGATCGACTTCTTTCGGAGCGTTCGAAGCGGTGATCCCTCTGTCGGGGGATTTCCATGTGGCCAGTTTCTTCTTGGGCAGGATCGCTTTGAAAAGCGCGGCGAGCGTAATGAAGACATTTACGTACCAGTAGATGAGCGGATACCAGATGACTGACCACGTGCTCTTTAATATCTGTCTGTCGTAATGTGACTCAAGGCTGATCGCCACGGCAAACTGCAGCAGACAGACGAATGAAAGGAACTGGCTCTTCCAGAGGTATTCGGTAAATACTGTCTTCCCGCTGATTTCCATTATGATGAGGATCAGTGTCAGGATGAGCCAGCAAACGGACCAGAAGAAAGAGCAGACCTGCTCGATGTAGATGGGGAACATCCTTCTTCTTCTCCAGCTCGTGAAGATGTCGCCGTGACGGAAGATGACCTCAAGGCCGCCTTCAGCCCAGCGCTTGCGCTGACGCCAGAGACCTTTGATGGTTTCCGGAACGAGCATCCAGCAAAGAGCCCTCGGTTCGTAACGGACGTCCCAGAAGTTCTTTTCGAGCTTCCAGGTGACTGCGATATCCTCGGTCATCATGTCGCGGTCCCAGAAACCGCATTCGAGCAGAGCCTTTTTGCGGTATGCGACACAGACGCCGGATACGGTCATGACCTTGCCCAAGATCCTCTGGGTACGCTTGATCAGGGATATGATGCTCGCATATTCGCAGAGCTGGATCTTGCCCAAAAGAGTACCTCTGTTGCGTACGCGGGGATTGCCGGTAACTGCGCCGACGCGCTCGCCGTTCTGCTTGTTTATGAAGTGGGATACGAGGTATCTTAATGCATTCCTGTCGAGATATGAATCCGCGTCAACGCCTACGAGGATCTCGCCTTTGGACGCGATCGCGCCAAGATAGAGCGCGTTTGCTTTTCCGCAGTTTGGCTCAAGATCGATGACCCTGACGTTTTCGTACATGCCAACGATGTTCCGCAGCACTTCGCCGGTATCGTCAGAGCTTCCGTCGTTTATCAGTATCAGTTCGTAATTGGGGTAGTTGAGCTGCGTCATCTCTTTGACGACGTTATACAGAATGTCGCTTTCGTTGTGAGCCGGCATCAGGATCGAGACCATCGGGGTTTCCTTGAGAGGGAGGGGTTCGCGCTTCTCGTTATGGCAATAGAAGATGATGGATCCGATGATCCACATCATTGCCATGAGAGCGGGATACCAGTAGACAAATTCCACGATCCCGTCGAACAGAAACTGTCTCAAGAATTCGAGCATGAATTCCTTTCCGCAATAGATAGATCACCGGCGTGGAATAATACCACAATTTTATTTTCGTTGAGAAATGTAACGGTCGTAACAACCTGATATGAATAAAAAACAAAAGAATTATGATACTTTTTTTACCTGAGGCATGAAAAAGCCCCGGCGCTGTGAAGTGAACCCCTGAAGTTGGACAAACTTCGGGGGTTCACTTCAAATCGCCACGGCTTAATCAATAATGTTATTGCTTCTTTCCGGTCAACCCTGGGCCTGAATCAAGATCTTGCAGTTACAGCCAATCAGCCTGGCAAAA
>JAFWQF010000052.1 GCA_017509205.1 Clostridiales bacterium
GTTCTTGATCAAGCTAATCAATCCCATATTATTATTCCTCCTGATATTTCTTTTGCGGTCCACGCGACCGCCGATAAAATAATATCATTTATTTGACAAAACAACAATATTTTACATAATCAGACGAGCCAAAATCGTAAAACAGCCGATAAAAAACCGTCCGGTAAAAACCAGTCGGTTTTATGCTGTTTTAGACCTATTTTCAAAGCAAAATCAGCATTCAAGCATGAAAAAGCCCCGGAATGCATGTTCCGGGGTTTTTGAAGGGGGTAAAGGATGAGTTATAAAGGCTGTTCTTTCGTGAAAGAAACAGGCTCTATTGTCATGGCATATTGTTAGATGAGGAGATCAGCCTTTTCGTTCTGGCCGTCATAGCACATAGAGACATCTTCCTCTGCGAAATAACGCTGTACTGCAGCCTTTGCTTCAATGTGGGACTGCTTCTCGGGAACGAGTTGTGTGCATCCTGTCATTGAGAATGACATTATCAGAAAAGCTGCTGTTGCTGCGAGTGTTGTTACTACTTCCTTAGTTCTTAAGTTCTTCATTTTATTTTTCCTTCCTTCTATTTCCCTGTTGCGGTTTTGTTTTGCTTGATGGCCTCATTATCATCAGAAGCAGCACCTCAAACAATCAGCAATGATGGGCCTTTCTGATGCTTAAGCAACACTTGGAGGCACAGCTGTCGAAAACACATGAAAAAAGCGACTCAAAATTAAACAAACATTGTTCAGGGTAATTTGGAATTAAGCAGTTAAACTGACACATGTTCTCTGTTTCACGACCTGTTTTTACCTAATCAGAGCGTAAAACAGGTAATATGCGTCAATTCAACTGCTTATTACCTGTTTCACGACCTGTTTCTTTCCAAACAGAGCACCAAACAGGTCGTGAGATAGTCATCAGGCCATATGAAAAGGAGCTGCCATTGGCAGCCCCCTAAAACAATACAAATTTTAACGTCAGTAATTGTAGAAGATCTGCCTCGTCATCGGGAACAGGTCATGACCCTTTATTTCAGGCAGCTTTGTGCCTTCCATGAAGCAGGTCGCAACTACAGGAACTCCGGTAAGCTTTGAAGCTTCCTCCATTATCCTCTCGCCTTCTGCGATTATCTCGGGAGTGGTCTCCTCAAGAAGGTTCGTGTTGTGCAGATATCCGTCGATCTTAAAGCCTGCGGCCTCCGAAAGGATCGCGGTCATCTCGGCCACCTGCTTCGCATCTGAAGTAAACGGCCTCAGAGTGTTAACTGCCATGAGGATCTGGGTATCCGCGTTTTCGATCCTTCCTCTGATGGAGCCAAGGACCGTTGCACCCATGTCCTCTCCGCCGATGTCGAAGATGCCTGTGTAGCTTTCATCATCGAAAATGACGAACATCTCAGGCGGCAATACAGGAGCATCGACGTTGGATCCCGCATACATCGGGGATATGACTTTTATGCCCGCGTTTTCGAGAACCGCGGCGCAGTCTGACGACCTGTAGAACGGGTTGATTATGTCGAGGTCCGCGATAAGGAGTTTCTTTTCAGGGAAAGACTTCCTCTGCGCAAGCGACATGTTGACGGCTATCTCGGACTTACCGCTTCCGTAAGCCCCGATTACAATACTTAAACGGTGATCATCGTAAAACATCAGAACAGATCTTTCTTTCTAAACATAATAAATCCGGCAACGGTAACAACCGCATACCAAATAACGGATTTGAGGATATATTCAAGGCACTTGCTGCCATACGAAGCCGTAACACCGGGCTCCTTGTCAAACGTTTTCGATTCAATAAACACGTTGCCTTTCGCTGCCGTCTCCGTAAAGCTTTCAGCAAAGCTGTATTTTTCACGATAGCTCATGTCCGAAGACAGACCAAGTGCATTGGGCATGTTGAAGTCGCTCTGGAAACCTGCTGTGGTTGCCTGGTAAACGGGATGGAAGATCAGCCAGGGCTTGCCACCCCTGATGTTCTCGCTCGTATGCATCTTCTTGAGAGCTTTTCCCTCAGCCTCAGTGTAGATTCCCTCGGTGACGTTCTGTTCGATGACCGTGGCGCAGCATTTCTCATAGCTGTCAGCAGCAGCCTTGGGCATGTTGAACATTCCAACGACCATAGTGACGGTGCCGATTATCATCGTGAAAAGGATCGCCAGAACAACCGGCAGAGCGCGGTTGCGGAATGCCATCGCAAGAGATGTGAAGAGCGCGGACATGACGAGCAGGACAATGATCGCCGTTGCAACACGCATAAGCATCTCGCCGCCGTTGATGTCAGGACCGATTCCCGTGATCTTGAGGCCGATCGCAGCGAAGCAGACATAGATCACGCACCAGAAAACGGTGACCAGAGACTGCGCGATGTTGTTGGTCATGAATACGGAAAGTCTAGAGTGACCCGCGATTATCTTGTTGCGCACGAATCCGTCGCCGGTGTCCTTGCCAATATAAAGACATGTGAACAGCGCCATGAACTTGGGCATCTCCGCAAAGAAAGCGGAAAGGATAAGCCATGATGTGTACCTGCTCAATTCAGGCGTCATGGAAAGCTTATCAAAAGTGATGCCGCTCTCGCTGATGTTGATCGTGTACATCAGCCTGTAGAAACTTGCCACGAATATGGGCCATACAACGCAGTAAGCCGTTATGATCCAGAAGAAAAGGTTCATCCGGATCCTCTTTAATTCAAATCTCAGAAGTTTACCCATTGCCGTGACCTCCCACCAGATTGATGAAGTAGGTCTCAAGATCAGTGTCGCGTGTGCTTACGCGGGCGATGTTAACGCCCTGCTTTGAAGCCTCCGTGACAACGTCTGTCAGGTTGAAGACGCCCTTGGCCTTTACGATGCCTGTCTGCGGTTCGATCCTTGCTTCAAGGCCTTTGCCCTGCAGGACCTTAAGCAGGCCCTCGGGATTTGCCGAGTAAAAATCGGACTGGATGCCGCCGGCGTTTTCGACTTCCTCTGTCGTGACTTCACGAACTATCGTACCGTCCGATACGAATGCGAAATTCGTTGCGAGCTTTGAAAGCTCTGAGAGGATGTGGCTTGAGATGATTATCGTCGTCCCCTTCTCGCGGTTTAAGCGAATCAGGAGATCTCTTATCTGGATGATGCCTTCGGGATCAAGGCCGTTGATGGGCTCGTCAAGAATGAGCATTTCCGGGTTTCCGGCCATAGCCATGCCGATGCCGAGCCTCTGGCGCATGCCGAGTGAAAACCTTCCGGCCTTCTTCTTGCCGGTATGTGCAAGATCTACGAGATTTAAGATCTCGTCGATCGAATCATCGATCTTGAGTCCCAGGTTCATGTACTGGAAGATGAGGTTATCGCGGGCCGATTTTGTTGAATAGATGGAAGGCAGTTCGACCAGTGCACCGACCTTGCCGTAGCCCTTGTGGTCAAAACCGTATTCGACTTTACCTGAAGTAGGCTTCTGAAGACCTGAGATGATTCTCATTATCGTGGTCTTACCGGCACCGTTCTTTCCGACCAGACCGTAGATCGAGCCCTTGGGAACTTCAAACGACATCTGCTTTAAGACTTCATGCTTGCCGTAATTCTTGCAAACATCGGTAACCTTAAGCATGTATTCCGATTGCTTTTCCATTGCTGACCCCCTGTTCCATAAGTGTCATTTATGAGGAACATATTAACATAAAAGGGATCTGTTTTCTTTACTGCCGGACAAAGCGCGATGCTCGGCTGCCTATGACACTGGCGGCGGCTATCTTGACGATATCGGGGATTATGAATGGGATCACGCACCATCCGAGGACTGTCATAAGTCCCACGGGCCCTGTCTGCGCGGCGTAGACCGTCATGAACCAGATCACGCCTACTATATACATGACGATCTCGAAGATCACCGAATTAACGATGCCGAAGATGAGCTTTTTCGAAGGTGTGGTCATGAGTTTGCCGAAAACAAGCTTCTCTAAAAGCCAGAAGATAAGAGCTGCAACGAGAAAGCCAACCAGGAATCCGCCTGTCGGGCCGACGAACGCAGCAGGGCCGCCCTTAAAGCCTGCAAAAACGGGAACTCCGACAGCTCCCAGAGCAAGATATACCGCTATCGCGATCGTTCCCCTCCTGCCTCCTGCCGTCAGAAGGACCGCGAGGACAGCAAGCGTCTGAAGTGTCACGGGTACGGGACCGATCTGGATGGATATCCATGAGCAGATAGTTATCAAAGCAGCTGAAATGGCTATTACAGTTATGTCGTAGGATATGCTCCGCCTGGGCTTGTTACTGGTTTCAGTCACGATTGTAAACCTCTTTCGTTTTGAACTTTACAATCGCATTATACGCTGTTTTTCAGGAAAAGCATCAGAAATTTCGGGGAACGATACTATTGTAAGCTGTCGCTAACGGAAATCAACTTGGTAATTTACCCAAATACATAAGATATATTTGTAAATTATCTAAAATCTTTTAGATTTTGGTGAATTATTACAAACGCGTGACTATAATCGAAACAGATGCATTTATTAACTTAAAAGAAGTGCCCCTTTCAATAAGTTGTACTCCTCTTTTGTTGAGCAAACATGTGTCGCAGCGTTCAGGGCCGGTGATTTCGGTGTAACTGCCTTCGTCCGCTGCAATTTTCGTTGGGAGGTAAGTTATGAAACCAGTTGCAAAGAAACTAAGTTCAGTCATTCTTTCAGCAGCCATGATCGTAAGTCTGACCCCGTTCCCGGGCGGACTCCTGATGGCTGATGAAACGGAACCCGCCGCACCGGCAACTACAGTCGGCGAGACAGAACCCGAAAAGAAGAAGGAAGCTGAAAAGCCGGCATCCGAAAAGCCCAAGGAAACCGAAAAACCTGCGGCAGAAACTCCGAAGGAAACAAAGGAGACAGAGGCTCCGGCTGCAAAGGAAACAGAGAAACCTGAAGCTGAGGCTCCCAAGGAGACTGAAAGCAAAGAAACAGAAGCTCCTAAGGAAACCGAAAAGCCTGCAGAGGAAGCTCCGAAGGAAACAGAAGCTCAGGAAACTGAAGCTCCCGAAGAAGCCCCTAAGGAAACAGAAAGCTCTGAAGCAGAAGCACCGAAAGAAACTGAAGAGCCTTCCGAAACAGTTCCTCAGGAATCCGAAAAGTCTGAAGAAGTCACGGAAAATCCTGCCGGAACAGATATTGAAAAGCCGAAAGACGCTCCTATCGTTGATTCCACGATTGCCAATGTAAAATGTGAAAACGGCATTTTGACATGGACTGCAGTTGACGGAGCTGCAAAGTACGCTGTCAAATTTGCCTACGGAGACACTTTTACAGTAACAACAAATCAATTTGATGCTGGTAAAGCAATAGATCAGCTTATTCAGTCGGGCGTTTTGGATAAGGACAACTATGACAGTTACTATGTCAGTCTGTACGCTTATGATAAGAACGGCATCTACAAAGCTGACTGGAGCAGCTATGTCAGTTACCACCCCTCTGTGGAATTCAAAGAGGGTACCATAGCCAACGCCAAAGTCACTAAAGGTGTCCTAACATTTGATGCATATCAGAATGCATCTTACTATTACATCGAAATTGGATACACTTCTTATGACGCATTCAGCCGTTCCGTAAATCTGAACAATGCCATCGATGAACTGATAGAAACCGGAGACATTGCCAAAGCAACTGACGGAAACTATGAAATTAAGATTGTTGCATATAATAGTGGTTGGAACCGTATAGCAAGTAGTACTCTTACTTACAACTACACATCTTCAGCCTCACCTTCAACTGACACAGAGATCAAAAACGTCAAGCTTTCATCAGAAGGTATGCTGACATGGGATCCGTACGATAAAGCCACCAGTTATTATGTTGAATTATCATCCGGTTGGGGTAAGTGGACTGATACAACATCAATGGATATAGGAAAAGTCATTGATGATATGATCAAGAACGGCGCAATCAAAAAGAGCAGTAAGTATTCTGTTGAAATCACAGCTTACGGCGCTAATCAGACCTATTTAAACTATTGGTACGGAAAACTGGCTTACGCTTCCTCAGCCACTGCTGATGCCATGGGAGAGATCACCGGTGCAAAAGTCACTAAAGGTGTTCTGACATGGAATGCTTATGCCGGAGCAAAATCCTACGAAATCGAAGTAGACGGCGGCGGATGGCTTGAAATTAAAACAACATCCGTAAATCTCAACAAAGAGATTGATAAGATGATCAAGAATCAGGATATCAGCAAGAGCGGCAGTGGTGATTATACTATCACCATATATGCTTATAACACATATTACTGCACAATGGCTAAATGCCAGCTCACTTACAGTTATAATTCATTAGCCGCTCCCGTCAATCAGGGTAATATCCAAAATGTCGTGTTTGACACAGACGGCACAATGTCTTGGGATGCATACAGCGGTGCAGCAAAGTATAAAGTTTTTGTTGAAGATGTAGAAACAGAAACAAAGACCACTAAATTTGCTGTCTGTTCCAAGATCAATTCTCTTGTAACAGCCGGCATAATCAACAAAGACACTGCTTATTCGATCTACATTTTTGCTTATGACAGCGACGGAATAACCCTTGCCGGATGGTATGGACAATATATGTACGATTCGAGTGCCACTGCTCCAAAGATCGGCACTATCACAAACGTCAAGACCACCAACGGCATCATGACCTGGAATAAGTATTCAGGTGCCGTAAAATACAAGCTTACTGATAACAACCAGTATGAGGACCTCGGTACCGTTACATCAAATTCAGTATACCTGCACGATCTGATAAACAAGAAGATCAATCTGGGTAACATCGGAAAAGCCGACTACTACTACATAGAGATCACAGCTATAAACAAAAAGGGGCAGATAATCGGAACCGGTCATTGCAGTTACAGGTATATGGAGACCAACACTCTTACTGTCACCGGCAAGACCATTAAGGCAAAGCGCAGGAAGAAAAAGACTTTCTCTGTTGCCAAAGCAATTACCTTTAAGAATAGGGGTCAGGGCAAGCTCACCTACGCAAAGGTTTCCGGCAACAAGAAGATCTCCATCAACAAGACCACCGGAAAGATCACGGTAAAGAAAGGTCTTAAGAAGAAGACTTACAAGGTAGCTATCAGAGTAACCGCTTCAGGCAAATCGGTATATGCTGCCACACAACGTACGGTAACGGTATCGGTCAAAGTCAAATAAGACATTCTGATCAGACAGCAAAAGGCCCTCACTTCATGTGAGGGCCTTTATCATTGTCTTTTCACTTCCCTGCTGATTCTTAAGCTGCCTTATTCAGGAAGAACGTAATGATGTTCGGCAGATACGAATCAAGGAATAACACTATCGTCATTGCGATGTAAAGCCACATTGCCTTGTCCTTGAGAAGGAGGTTTCTGACGATCTTGTGGCTGGGCTCGCCCTTCTGCATGTTAAGCGCAAGCTTCTTTCTCTTCAGGCTCTTGATGAGCTTTACGATACCGATTATTCCGATGGCGAAAACACCGCCTGCCCAGGCAAGTGCCAAAACAGCACATACCGTTACCACAGCTTTCTGTTCACCGTCGTCTTTTGCGTTCAGCATCTTTTGGAGCAGAGTCTGCAGAACGAGCGCGCTCGAAAGGTTGATCGCCATGTGCAGGAAGATTGTATAGCGGATGCGTCCGGTGCGGATGTAGATGTATGCAAAGAGCATGCCGATCAGCGCCGCGAAGAAGAACTGCGAGAAGTTGCCGTGGAGCAGACCGAACATTATGCCTGACAGCACTATGCTCACGTATTCGCCGTACTTGACCGTTCTGTCGATAAGGACCTTACGGAAAATAAGTTCCTCAAACACAGGTGCTCCAATACCGACTACCAGCGTCCTTACGATTACATTTGAATTCTCCATAAGGCTGGAGGCGTTGTTGAGGTTGTTGCCTGTGAACGGCTGTGTAAGCGCCGTATGGATGGGGTTGCCGATCATGGAACCGGCAATGATCAGAGCTTCGCTCATGCAAAGGAACGTAAACCACTGCGAAAAGTTTAGGCTGTGCTGTTCGATCTTGGTCTTGGGGATGCCCCTCAGCAGGAGCCAGATGAACGGGAATCCTATGAGATCCACTGCAAGAACTACAAGACCGAAAGAGATGGATGTCTTATATGCCTTGACGACCTGCGGGAACGTAAGCGCAAGGAACAGTGAACCTGCGAACTGGATCAGAATGAACACAACGCAGAAAGCGGCATACTTTGCTCCGATCGAGGAAACCCTGTTCTTGAGGCCATCGATGAATTCCGGATCACCGGGAATCTCGGGTTTCTTGGGCTTTGCCCTGTAGTCAGGCTTCGGTGCCTGATTATATACAGGCTGCTGTACGGGTGCCGGAGCAAACACAGGCTGAACGGGCGCGGGTGCGAAACCCTGAACCGTCTGCACCGGAACGGGTGCGAAAACAGGCTGTGTATACTGTACGGGCTGAGCGTACTGTGTAGGCTGAACCGTCTGCACCGGCATCTGATATGTAACAGGATACTGATACTGCGGTGCGGGGACCTGATAAACAGGAGCCTGATATGAAGGCATCTGGTAAACAGGCGCCTGATATGCCGGAGCCTGATAAACGGGAGCGGGCTGTCCGCAGTTACCGCAGAATCTGCCGGTATTCTTGCTCTCTCCGCATGCACTGCATGTCCATGTTCCGGGAGCGGGAGCTGCATACTGAACTGCAGGAGCAGCATACTGCACGGCGGGGACCGCGTACTGCGCGGCAGGGACCGCGTATCCATACGCGCCCTGAGCAGGTGCCGCGGGCTTCTTGGGCGGCTCTGGTACTTCAGGTGCCGTTCCGTCATACACTTCGGGTTCTGCAGGCTTTACCTGCTTATAAAGAACACTCAGAACGATGAATACGGCAATAAGCAGGATGCTGATGCCGGTCACGACCGCAACATCAACATACGTTACCTTGGTTCCGGTGGCCGCACTTACGCTTGTCTTGACGTTTACGGAAACAGTGCCGTTCTCCTTGAACTTGGAGAATTGTACTTTCTTAAGAGCACTCTTGATCGAGCTTGCGCCGAAAGATGCATCGAAATCGGCAACAAAGTCCTCGAAATCCTGCTCGGTAGTAATGTATCTGAATTCAAAGCAGACTGTTCCCTTCTGGAACTTGTAATCGTTCTTGACTTCCTGATTGTTGTAAAGAATGGAAGCACCGATCATCTTTCCGTCGGAATCGTAGACCTCACTTCCGAGAACGAATGTGTCTGACTTCAGATTAGGATCGAACGTGACACGGTAAGTGCCTTCCTTTTCGATCTTCATCTCATACTTGAAAAGGCCTTCTTTCGGCAGTCCGTCAGTGAATCTCTGGGTATTCTTGACCTGCTTGGCCGTAACCTTTCCGGTTCCGCCGCCCTTGCTCTTTACAGCGGTGGAAATAACGGAAAACCCCAGTGCTACCGTGAGCACCAGGGCTGTGATCCATAATATCAGTTTTGTAACCTTCACCCTTATTATCCTCCGAATATATATATTCCGAAAATAATATAACACAGACGTCAAGTCTGTTTTTGGGCTGATTTGAGGTAAATCCCTTTATTCTTCGCCGTAGAAAACGGAGAAAGCACTGTTCGAAAGCTCGCCGTTTGCTTCGGAAACGGGTGATCCGTCCTCAAGGGAGATCTTGTACTTATTCTGTCCGCTTCTGCCCAAAGCTGTCTCGCCGTCAAAGCCGAGGAGCATCGTATAGAAAGCATCTGTGAGAACGCCGTCAAGGAAATCCCTGAGCACCTTTTCATCAGCAGAAGGTGCGCCGAGATTCTTCAGCAATGTGCCTGCAGGTGATTCTCCGCGGCCGAAGTATGAAGAAAGCATTCCTTCCTTTTCGTCTTTAAGTGCCTGAGCAAATTCCTGTGCTGTCATGTCCGGAACCCTCCGTAATTCAGATATCTAATCAGGAGGCAATTATAGTGCCTCAAATCCGAAAAATAAAGCATTTGAATAATTATATCACCCTAATTCTGTCAAATATATACGGAAACTTGGCATCATGCTCACTTTAACTTGTGAATTTCCAAAGCAAATGATTAAAATTTATCCGGCAGGTGAGATATTCGTTTCCGTTTCCCTAGTTATAGGGTGAGGACGAAAGGAGGTAACACGATGGATGACAGTCAGATCATAGCCCTGTTCTACGCGCGCTCAGAGCAGGCCATTGTGGAACTTGAGAAAAAGTACGGCGGTGCCGTGAGAAAAACAGCATCGAATATCCTTAGATGCAGTCAGGATGTGGAAGAATGCGCGAACGATACATATCTGGGAGTATGGAACACGATCCCTCCTCAGGACCCGGATCCGCTTATCAGTTATGTATGCAAGATAGCGCGCAATCTTGCCATATCCAGGTACCACAGCAACACCGCACAGAAACGCAACAGCGATTACGATCTTATGATGGACGAGCTCGAAGAAGCCATTCCCTCTTCAGTCAATGTCGAATCGGAATACGAGGCAAAAGAGCTTTCAGCAGCCATCAGCGAATTCCTTCGCACTCTTAGTTATGAGGACCGCTTCTGTTTTCTGCGCAGGTACTGGTACGGTGACTCCGTCGCTGATATCGCCGCCATGATGCATGGCAACGCCCACCGGATCTCTGTACGCCTTTTTCGGACCCGAGACAGACTATACCGTTATTTGAAAGAGGAGGACCTGCTCTAATGAACCGTGAACAGCTTTCCAAAGTTATTGAAAATATAGATGAAGAGTTGATCGCCGAAGCATATCAGTTTAATCCGTCAAAGTGCAGCGAATCCCCGGAAAGGATCGTTGACATGAAAAAGAAACTGATCACCATCGCAATCGCAGCAGCAACAATCTGCGCCTTGGGCGCAGGAGCATATGCTTACTACAACTGGCAGATAAAAGATCTCGTCATAAACAGCAGCCAGACCGAAAACATCCAAGTACCCGGATCTTCAGGCTCTACCGAGACCAACAGAGCCGACTTCATTTCCCTTCAGGGATATTCAAACACTGCTGAATACAAGGCAATGAAGGCGTGGAGTGAATTTGAGAGAAACTACGACAAGGACGGCAAGATACTGGAAAAGGTCGGAAACTCTGCCACAAAGTGGGATGAAAAGTACAATCAGAACGGTTATCTAATCTATTCTCAGGAGATGGCTGACAAGATGGATGAGATCGCCAAGGAATACGGACTTAAGCTCCACAGCGGCGGAATCCATCCCGCAGGCTCGATGGACGAGATGTACAAGAAGTTCGGCAATTTCAGCAAGGCCGCGGATTATGCCGGATACTACTTCGATGACGGAACGTTCCAGTGCGACTGCAAATACAACGGCATGGATTATCAGATCCGCCGCACCATCAAAGGCACTCTGGATACCGTCGGTTTAAACATCAATGATGCTGAACAGTACGAACAGTGGGAATACAAGACCGCAAGCGGAGTGACCGTACTTCTTGCAACAGGACCTGACAAGGCGATGATCATTGCTGACCTTAAGGGAAGCTTTGTTACGGTCAACGTCGTTACAAACGGCAAGAACGCTTCAGCAAATGCAGCTTCAGCAGACGGTTCCGAGATTCCCGAAGGCGACGACCCTTACACTTATGATGATGGCGAAAAGGCTCGCGCGAATTCTTCTGCAGGCAGTTTCGTAAGCAAAGCAGATCTTGAAGCTCTCGCAGATACGTTCGACTTCTCGATCCTCTGATATCTGATTCATCTGCAAAACAGAAGGGATGCCCCATACTGTGGGGCATTCCTTTTTTACTGTGTGAAACGAAGCACTTTACGATAAAATACAGTGCAAAGGCGGTAACAAAATGAACGTAATACTTGAGACAGAAAGACTTTATCTTCGCGAAATGGACATGGGCGACTTTGATGCCCTGTATCAGGTCCTCGCGGATAAAAACATCATGCAGCACTACCCTTATTCTTTTGACGAAGAACGCGTCAGAAGCTGGATAGAACGCAACATGAACCGCTACAAAGACAACGGTTTCGGACTGTGGGCCGTCTGCCTCAAAGAAACCGGTGAGATGATCGGCGACTGTGGTCTCACGCTGCAGAATATCGAAGGCGAAATGCTTCCCGAGATCGGATATCACATAAGGTCAGACTGCCAGCGGAAAGGTTACGCGAAAGAAGCCGCGAAAGGCACCATGGACTGGGCTTTCAAAAACACCTCTTACCCTGCCGTTTATTCATACTGCAAGTACACTAACATTCCTTCTTACAGGACTGCTGAATCGATCGGAATGCACTTTGAAAAAGAGTATCCCGACGAAGCAAACGGAATCACTCACGTATCAGTTATCCACAGGAACGAATGGAAAAAATCATTTTCAAAATGACTATTTCCCCATTGACATGATCCAGGCGACAAACGTCCTGAGCAGTGCGATCAGGAACTGCGTTCCGAATATCGCTCCGAAAACGATTCCGAGGATCATGAAGAACTTCTTCAGCGACTTCGGCCATGTGCCCGCAACGCTTCCCGTCTGGCCGTTTACGAGGACACGGTAGATGGTTCCCTTATAATCAAACGATGTGATCCAAATAGGTGCGAGAACATACTTTGCGCGGATGTTTCCGGCCTGAGGCTGCATGTCGATCCTGGCGATGACATCAGCATCTTCCATGCTCTTGATCCTTCTTCTGATCATCTCATAGATCTTGTTCATGGCAGTCTGCCACGCGGATACACCGTCGATTGTGTAGCTCTCTGACCAGAATCCGGACAAAATGTTGGAATCGTATCTCTTCATGGCACTGAAATCGAACTGTGAAACAGACTTCCAGAACGAGTCTTTTTCAAGTCGTCCTGAAGCCAACAAAGTCAGGTTCTTAACAGGCATCTGGCAGACGCCGGATGACTTGTGATACTTGGTATACTGGTCGTCACCGCTGCCGTATGTCTTACCGAACTTTCCGTTGTACGGTGTGAACGTGTCGCAGTCGAAGACCCAGTAAGGAACATATACTCCAACGAGATCAGTTATCTGGGCATTCTTGGCAATGTCCATCGGAGCCATTCTTCTTGCTGCTATCCACTGCTTGAAGATGCCCTGAGCCTCATCCTTGCTGATCTTGAACGGAACGATTCCGGTAGGTTCGAGGACTCCTGCGATCTCTTTTGATTCCGTAATGGAGTTCGATCCGCAGTAAGGGCAAAGTCCTGAAATAGAGCTCGTCTCTGATATGAACGAACCGCCGCAGGTTCCGCATACGATCTGCTTAACGCCGTACTGGATGCGGCGTCCGCCGTTATACTGCAGATCCTCGATCGTATAACCGATTCCGGGTTCTGCTGGCATTGCATTGATCGCTACGTGATTGCCGCAGAAATTGCAGACCAGTCCTCCCGTTGCGGGATCAAAGGACATGGTGCCGCCGCACGAAGGACACTTGCTGTCCTGTGAGGTCTCATTTGCCATCTGCGCGTGTGTTATGTGCTGAAAAGTTACTTTGTCCTGCGAAGGTGCAGATGCGGAAGGTGCAGCCGGAGCGTTGCCCATGGCAACTCTCATTTTCTCGATGCGCTCCTGTTCCGAAGGATCTCTGTAATTAGCCATTTCCCTTACTCCTTATCCCCTGTAAACAGCGCGTGCTATGCGCTCCCAAAGATAATTATATCAGAAGAAAGGTCAGGAAATGAATATCGTCCCGCATCACAGTACGGGATCCGTTTACTTCTTTATCGGTATAGTTAAATGAATATGTGTCATAAGTGGTTTCACCTTTACCGGCACTCCGGGAAGCGCTGTCCTTCTCCAGCTCTTTACTGACATGGTCAGCGCTTCCCTTAAGCCACCCGAAGTATAGCATTAGGGCCCCGGGCAATATGCGTGAATGATGGGTCAAGGCTGAGTGAAAAATGAGTGAAAAGCATGACAATCAGTTTTCATGTACACCTTGACGCACTGAAGATACTGCTGTATTATCACGGCAGAAATCTTACAAACGGAGGAACACCAATGAGAAAGACCATCTGCTGAAGTTTATAAACTGCCTCGCGGATAAGTCTTTTTGTGTGTTCATTTATATTGCATTTTTATAAGCCGCGGCCGCTACTGTAGTCGCGGCTTTTGATTTATCCGGCAGAGCATTTTCGAAAGGAAATAACATGCCAGTAATTAACATCAACAACTTAACATTCGGATACGACGGCTCTGAAAAGGTCCTGTTTGACAATGTCACCATGTCGCTCGACACTTCCTGGAAGCTGGCCCTCGCAGGAAGGAACGGCAGAGGCAAGACCACGTTCTTCAAGCTCCTGCGCGGCGAACTGCCCTACGGCGGCACCATATCCGGAGTGCCTGAAACGGTCATCTTTCCGATGGACGAACTTCCCGAAAACGAGGACTGGAGAGTCAGAAAAGAATTAAATCTCATGGGCGCGGATCCTGACATAATGTGGCGACCGATGGACACTTTATCAGGCGGAGAACGCACCAAGCTGATGCTCGCAAATCTCTTCTCCTCTGACGGCATCTACCCTCTCATCGACGAGCCCACAAACCATCTGGACAGACAGGGCCGTGAAGCCGTGGCTGATTACCTCGCGTCAAAGGAAGGCTTCATCCTCATATCGCACGACCGTGCCTTTCTCGACCGCTGCACGGACCATACTCTTGTCATCACGAAAACGGGACTTGTATTAGTCGGTGCCTCTTATTCCGTATGGTGGGAAAACAACGAGCAGCGTATGGAAAACGAGCGCGCCAGAAACGATCAGCTCAAAAAGGAAATGAGCTCGATCGATGCAGCCATGAAGAAGAACGCGCAGTGGTCTTCCAAGGCCGAAGGCTACAAGAACAGAAGCAAAGCTCCTTCCAAGGTCGCGGAGGATCATTTCAGGAGAGCATATGAAGCTGAAAAAGCGAGAAAGCTCATGTCTGCTGCCAAGAACCTTGAAAGGCGTAACGAGCGAAAACTTGAGGAAAAGCAGAGCCTTCTTAAGGACCTGGAGCGCACTGAAACACTTAAGCTGTCAGGCACCGAACATCACAACAAGACTCCCGTGATCCTCAAGGGCATCACGCTTAAACGTTACGGCGAGACCATCGTGTCAGGCTTTGACCTCACGGTCGAACGAGGTAACAAGATATCACTTCAGGGAAAGAACGGATGTGGCAAGAGCACGCTCATCAAGTATCTTGCGGGCTTGGGTGACGATGAGGGCATCACGGCCAAAGGCGACATCTACATCGCGCCCGGACTTAAGATCTCATACGTAGGTCAGGACACGTCCTCCCTCACCGGCTCGCTTTACGACATCGCTGATGAACGCGGAGCCGACAAGACGATCTTTTCGACCATACTGATAAAAATGGGATTCACAAAGGAAATGCTCTACAGGGATGTATCCGCCCTGTCTCTCGGTCAGAAGAAATTCGTCATGATCGCCCTGAGCTTATGCGAACACGCAGACCTGTATCTGTGGGACGAACCACTCAACTATATTGACGTGTATCTGAGGCAGGAAATAGAGCGTCTGGTCAAGTGTAACAATGTTACAATGCTTTTCGTGGAGCACGACAGGACGTTTTCGGAGGCTGTCTCTGACCGCGAAGTGAATATGTGATCAGATGCCTTCGCAGAATTGTACGATCTCGGCTTTTCTGGGCTCGACATCCTGTTTGTATTCAACGGAAGTCAGTCCCAGATGGCCGGAACGTTCGATCTCCAAATGCCCGTAGAAGTGTTCGATGCTGCTGATGAGTCTTTCACATTCCGGCATGTTCGGACCTGTTCTCAAAGCAACGGCATAGCCTTTCTTCCCGGGCTTGAGTCGAGCGTGAGGCTCGTGGGTATTGCACCAGGGGGTAACTCGGTCTATGAATGCTTTGAACTGCCCGGGAATGTCTGCCCAGTAAGAAGGCGCGACCGCGACGATGACATCAGCAAGATCAAACTCGTTCATGATCTCTCTGATAACGGGAGCGTCAGGCATCACGCAACTTGCGGTCTTGTGGCATGAACGGCAGCCTTTGCAGAAAGCGAAACTGTAATCGTCAATGCAGATGCTTTTCGTCTCGTATCTCGCGTTGAGCTCTGAACAGATGATACTGACGATCTCGGCGGTGGCTCCGGTCCTGACCGGACTGCAGTTGATCACAAGTGCTTTCATGCGTACTCCTTTGCAACGGATGATTCATAGCCTAATTAAAGCATTACGCAAAATGTCAAACAATAAACAAACCGTAATGCCGCTGTTGCTTATTCAACAGATGATACCACTTCTGTCGATTATCTTTTATCCTTGAATATCTCCATGAAAACGTCTTTTTCAGTGCGGTCATACTCTTTGAAACCGCACTTTTCATAGACGTGGGCGGCACGGGGATTATCCGTGTAAACAGCCAGATATATGCGTTCCAGGCCCAGATCGTCAAAACCGTAATCGATCATGCGGCGGAGGGCTTCTGTACCGAATCCCTTGTCCTGCATGGACCTGGTCATGACGATCCCCCATTCCGCCTCTTTGTAGACGCGGTTGAAGAACTCGGTATTGCCGATGAACTTTCCCGTGGACTTTTCGATCATGGAATACATCGTCGCGCCGCTCTCGATCTTTTCCTTCATATAGGAAGTCTCTTCCTCGACTGTGTAAGGCTCACGCCTGTCAGCTATGAAGCGCGCAACGCCTTCGATGTCGTTGATCATCTCGAGATAATCCGGAACAAGATCTAAAGTCGGCTTTACGAAAAGGATCCTTTCTGATTCAAATAACGTTTCCAGATTCATTTGCAGACAACGCCCTCTTTTTTGCAGATACGCCATGCGGCGAACTTGCCCTGTACTGCTGCCGGCGGAAGTCCGCCTGAGCCCATGTTCCACTGACCTGCGATAAAGACGTTCTTGAGCTGCTTGATCACGCCGGGTGTGGTAACTGTCTTTGAATTCTTGTCTGCGACAAATGACATGTATGCACCGTTAAAGGAGTTGCAGCGTGAAGCGTATGTTGCAGGCGTCCATGTGTCGATGCAGTGTATCTTGCCTTCAGCTTCAGGGTAGCGCTTTACGATCTCAGCCATGAGCTTGTCAGCGTAATCCTTACGCCTTGCCTCATAAGCTTCTTTGTCCTTTGCGGCAAGCTCGATCCATTCCTTGCAGTCCTCAAGATACTGGATTGCCTTAACCTGAACGAGCGTCTTGCCCTCAGGTGTGATCGTGGGATCGTAGTCATAGCAGAGCGTTCCGACGGCATTCATCTTGGTGCGGCCGATCATGGGACCGTCGCACTTCCAGAAGCTCGTGTCGGCAGGCATTCCGACCTTGCCGTCTATGACGTAGAACGCGTGGAATTTCGAGAATGTTGAATAGTGCTTCTTGTCATCGAAAACAGCCTTCATCTTCTTGGGCATGTATTCGGCGGGAATGAGCTTTGTGAACATGTGATTTGCATCAGTTGCACCGATGACGTAATCCGCGTTGATCTCAGTGCCGTCCTCAAGAAGTACACCTGATGCCTGATTGCCTGCGATGACGACTTTCTTTACAGGGCATGCAAGGTGAAGATTTCCTCCGAGTTCCTTATATCTGTTGCAGATCCTCATAGCTGCGGGAAGAGATCCGCCTTCCGGTATGTCTCCGCTTCCTGACGTGATCGTGGCATATGAAACTATGAACGAGAATGCCTGTGTGTTGGCAGGATGCATCATCGTGAAAGCCTTGCCTAATACGGGGCTCTTGAATGAATCAGCAAGATCCTGAAGGCTCATGCCGTCGTATGCCTTGCGGATGGCGCCCATGCCCTTGAGGAAAGGCCAGAACTTCTTGAGTTCCTTAGGTCCGAATTTGTCCATCGGCTTGTTTGCGGGAACCGTAAACACTTCTCCGATCTTTACCGTGTTAACAAACTTTTCGATATTGTCCTTATCTTCGGGAGATATCTCGAGCATCTCCTTCTTTGTTCTTTCAAGGTCTCTCCAGAACGTAACCGTCTTTCCGTCTGCGGTATATGAGAAGAACTTGTCCTTGGAGCACATCTTAACGTCGTCACCCAGCATGCCGATGTCTTTCCAAAGCTGATACATCTCACTGTCGTCTGCCTTGCTGTTTGTCAGCCAGTCGATGCAGTTGTCGATGTAGAAGCCCTCACGGTTCCATCCTGTGAGCTCACCGCCACCGATGGGATTCTTTTCATAAATGTGCGTCTCAAATCCTGACTTCTGCAGAACAATGCCTGCCGTAAGTCCGGAGATACCGCCTCCGATGATGATTACCTTTTTCATCAAAGCACCCCCTTAAGTCAATACATAAAAGAGTATCACAATGAATTCTTTAAACAAACTGTTTATTTAAAGTAAGAAAAAGTCCCGTCTGCCCTTCTTTTCACGCATTTTTGCCGTCAGATTCACAAATTCGGCCGGATTATGAACGATATAGTTAAGACATCACATACAGAAAGGACGTGGTGCTAAAGAAACAGTTAACAATTTGTAAACGATTTAGACCACATTTTTTATGTCTCAAATCGTAATCCCATTCAAAAACTTTCCTTTGTGTAGGGCTGATAACGCTGTTATCAGCCCCGTTTTTATGTATTTTAGTCGATTTTGAACAATCCGTTTGTGCAATTTGATAAAATTGATTTTTTCTCTTAAAATGTGAAGACTTTGTGAACTAATTATGTTATAACTATTTCGTAAGAGTTAATAATCTACATCAGGAGGTAGTGTTATGAAGAAAGTCTTTAAGTCACGCAAAGGTTTCACATTAGTTGAAATGGTTCTCGTAATAGCAATTATCGTAATTCTCGCGGCTGTTCTCGTAATGGGTATCGGAACATATCTGCAGAAGGCTCGTTCAGCTGCATCTTCAGCTGCAAGCCACAATACATCTATTTCGATCGTCGCATCTCAGATCGACGCAGAACTTTCTTAATTACTGAAACATAAATCCATCTGAAAGGGGCTTCGGATTTCCGGAGCCCCTTTTCCTTTGTGTCATGAATTGTGAACTTTTTTATCTGGCTATTGGAGCACTCCAGGCCATCTTTCCGTCTTCAGATATCAGTTCCACTCTGACATATTTGTCAACGCCTGAGAATGTGTATCTCGCAAATCCGTTCTTTGCGTCCTGGACTCTCTGTGAATCCCAGACACAATTTGACAGGAACAATATCTTTGAAGCTCCCCTGCACTCGACTGCAATAGTATCTCCGGAGCGTCTTATCGCCACGAACTCGGGTCCCTGGCTTGCATAGAATTCACCGTTCTCAATTGCTGAAAGTATTGCTTCACGTGTGAGCTCTTTTGCCTTTACCATTATGAAGTTCTGAGTCTGCTCGCCTTCATACATGTGGCAGTCATCCGAAGCAAATGGCCTTACCAGATAACCGTTGTCAGCCCATATGTCGAAATAGTGTGAAGCATCAGCGCGCCTGCCGTTGTAATAGTCCACATTTGAAACCGTGTTGAAGACCTCAGCACCGGCAATGCCTTTGCATTTGGAGATGTCATCAGGGTTCATTATCGACCATGCCGGATGAGCGAGGATCGCGATGCCGCCGGCTTCCCTTATGCTGTCGATTATCTTCTGCGGCGGTATCGTGTGATCCACCGTATCAAATGCAGGCCTGTTCATTCCGATTCCGAGTATGTGGAACACCTTTGAATGGACCATGTCACCGGTATCATACTCAACGCCCGAGATCTCAAGCATGCTTCCGTCCTTTGAAGGAACGTTCTCACTCATGTGCCAGTGGTCCGTGACCGCTATGAAATCATATCCGGCCTTGCGGTATTCCTCACGGGCGCTTACGGGATCGAGCCTTCCGTCCGAATCCGTGGTATGCATATGGAGGTTTCCGCGAAACCATCTGCCTTCACTTTCAAACATATATGCCTCCGTTTACTTTGCTTGTATTCTTTTAGCCACATTCTCCTTAAGATTCTGAAAGAAGAACATGTAGTCATAGATATGGTATTCACCGTTTTCAAAACATGACGGACCGGCTTTATAATCGTCCGCGGAAACATCCGTAACCTTTAAGGTTCCCCTCGAAGGATCGATGTAACAGCCGGTCAGGTTTTCCTTGATACTTCCGTCCGGCATCACAGAACCCTTGTTAAGGCTCTTGTCAGCAGGCGTTGAATCGGTCTTCCAGTTGAGAGGATTGATCGAAAAAGACTTCATGCCTTCCGGAACGACCAGTGACTTCTTCACGGATTCAGCTTCGCAGTCGTAGCAGATTATGACACCCGTATCGTTCCCGCCCTGCGCAGGTTTAAGATGCGGATACTTTGCAATGTCATCTTCTGTCAGACGCCAACCGATCGCGTAGCAGGCCACAAGGGCTTTCTTAACCGCGGGATCGTTGCCGTGGTCCTTTAACAGCCTGATGCACATGTCAGCGCCCTGCGAAAAGCCGGCAAGCACAAGAGGTCTTCCGTGATTGCAGTTCTTCATGTAATAAAGGAACGCATTCTCAATGTCAGAATAAGCAATGTCAAAATACTTCTCTGATTCAGATTCAGACATGCTGTAGACTTCGATCGAGGCCTGCCTGTAGTACGGAGAATATATCGCACAGTAATCTGAATAAAGCCCCTTCTGCTCATTGACTGCGCTCAGGAACCCCCTCTTCATCGAAGGATCGTTGACGTTCATGTTGTTGTCCCTGCCGTTTGCGACATAGACCGTGGGATTGATGACAAAACAGTCTGCTTTCTTTGTACTGCCGCCGTCATCATTCTTATATATCCAAAGGCTCTGTTTGGAATAATCAAGCTTACTCTGAACCTTTGACTTTGCTTCGGACATTCCGGAACAAGAAGACAAAAGCAGACATGCCGCGAGAAGAAACAACGCGAACATGCTGAACTTCAGATTCTTTCTGTCAAACACTCTTTTACGCATAGGGATATTTTATACTTCTTTTTCTTCGGGACAACAGGACAAAAAAACCGCCGCGAATTCACGCGGCGGCCAATAGCAATAATTATTTTACTGAGCAGGCAAATAATTACTGTTTCTTGTTTCCTTTCTTTGACAGGATGTCGAAAACAACTGCGGCGAGGAGAACGACGCCCTTAACGACTTTCTGCCAGTTCTGGTCGATGCCCATGAGAGACATGCCGAGGTTGATGACACCGATAAGCGTAGCACCGATAACCATTCCCATTACCGTTCCGGCTCCGCCGTATGCGGAAACGCCGCCGACGATGCAGGCTGAGATAGCGTCCATCTCGAAGTTGGTACCTGAGCTGGAGTTAGCTGCCTGGAATCTTGAAGTAACGAGCAGTGATGCGATTACGGTGAGTACTGCCATGTTGAGGTATGCACCGAACATGACGAGCTTGTTGTTGATACCGGAAAGTCTTGCCGTCTCAGCGTTGCCGCCGACTGTCATGAAGTGTCTTCCGATCGTGGTCTTTCCGCAGACGAATCCATAGATGACCATGATGACTGCAACCCAGATGAGCGCTACGGGAATACCGCCGTCAAAAGCGAGCATTACCATTACGAGCATGATGACAGTTGCCTCGATGATGCTCTTGGAAATGAGGAGCCACTTGGGATCAGCCTCATAACCCTTAGCGATCTTGTTCTTTCTGGTGATGATGTTCATTATCACAACGCCGACTGCAGCAACAGCACCCAATAATATGCAGGGGATGTTTGCAACGCCGCTGTCTGTCTTAAAGATCGTTCCGGAGAAGATCGCAAGGAGCGCTGGAGGGAAGTTCGTGATTGCACTGGTTGCTGATGCTTTGGTAAGAAGCTCGGTACCGAGTCCTCTGAAGGCGAGGTATCCGGCGAGGGTCGCAATCCACGGAGGTATTTTGAGGAATGCGATCATGCCGCCGAGAACCACGCCATAGATGATGCCGATGCCGAAAACGATAAGAAGCGTCAGCGGAGTGTTAAGGACCAACGTTTTGTTGATCTGATTCTCTACGGATAAGAGTCCTGCAACTGCGCCGAGAACGCAGACGAAAGAACCGCAGGACAGGTCGATGTTGCCGCCCGTCAGCATGCACATCAGCATACCGACACCGAGAATGAATACGTAAGCATTCTGTGCGATAAGGTTGTTGAAGTTTTCAGGTGTGAAGATCCTGCCGTTCGTCATTGCGATAAAGAAGATGTAAACAACGACCAGCACGACCGTCATCATATTCTTCTTGAGAACTGATCTCAGATCTGTTGATTTCATGCTTTTGCTCCTCCCTTCTTTAACATCTTCGAAGCGACGTCGAAGAAGACTGCGCCAAGGAGTACGACACCTTTAACTACTACCTGAATGTTCGTGGATGTACCCATGATGACCATGCCCTGGTTGATAACGCCCATCAGCGTAGCGCCGATGATGACACCGCCTATCGTACCCGTTCCGCCGTATGCGGAAGCGCCGCCGATGAAGCATGCCGCGATAGCATCCATCTCATAGCCTTCACCGTATGTAGGCTGTGCGCCTACGAATCTCGCGATGTTGAGTACTCCGGTGAAACCTGCGAGGAATCCCATCAGCGTATAAGCGAGGAACATGACTCTGTTGGTGTTGATACCTGAAAGCCTTGTTGCCTTCTCGTTGCCGCCGACAGCATAGAGGTTACGTCCGAGAGTAGTCTTTTTGGTTATGTAAGCAAATGCGCCGAGTACTAAGATGACCCAGATAAGAGCCGTGGGAATACCCTTGTAATTTGCAAGCTTAAATGAGATCCAGATCGTGACTGAGCATATGAGAATGGTCTTTGCAAGGACAGCGATGAAAGGATCGAGTGTGTAGCCGTTCTTCCTGAGAAGGCTGCGGTTTACGATAGTCCAGACTACGAAAGCTACAGCTGCAAGAATACCGACGAAGAGGCATGTCCAGCTGAAAGGATATTCAGTAAGAGGAATTACATTTCCTTCAACATCATGGAACTGGATTCCCATGTTGTTAAGGGTTTTTCCGATGGAAGCAACAAGGCTTTCATTTCTTAAGAAATCGGGGATGTAGCAGTCAGCACCGCCGCCGAAGATATTAAGGAAAGCCTTATCGGTAACAGTGTACTGATAACCGCCCATGACTACGTTTGAAAGTCCTCTGAAGGCGAGCATGCCCGCAAGCGTTGCGATAAACGGAGGAACCTTTACATAAGCAATCCAGAATCCCTGCCACATACCGACGAGGATACCGATGACGATCATTACGATCGTAGCTACTGGCCACGGAATGTGCTTGTCCATCATGACTGCGCCGACGCCGCCTGCGAAGCAGACAACGGATCCGACTGCGAGGTCGATGTTACCGCCGGTCAGGATGCAAAGGAGCATACCTGTCGCGAGAACGAATACGTACGCGTACTGTGCTATAAGGTTGTTGATGTTCTGCGGGTTAAGTGTCTTTCCGTCTGTTGCTATGTAGAAGAAAACTACGACCACAACAAGAGCCATCAACATGGTGTACTTCTTAAGGACACCAGATAATTTACCGGTTGATCCCATGTCACTCTCCTCTTCCTGACTTGACGATGCAAGCCATGATGTTTTCTTGTGTTGCTTCAGATGCAGGCATTTCGCCGACGATCTTCGAAGCGTTCATGATGTAGATACGGTCACTCATGCCTAAGACTTCGGGAAGCTCGGATGAGATCAGGATGACTGATTTTCCGGCTGCCGCCAGATCGTTGATGATGCAGTAGATCTCGTATTTAGCACCTACGTCGATACCTCTTGTGGGTTCGTCGAGGATGAGAACATCAGGATCTGCGAACATCCACTTTGCAAGAAGGACTTTCTGCTGGTTACCGCCTGAAAGATTTCCGACGTTCTGCTCAACGGAAGGTGTCTTCGTTCTGAGCTTCTTGACGTACTCTACGGCAACCTCATATTCCTTATCCTGGTCGATGACTTTGTTTTTGCTCAGCGCATCGAGGTTTGCAAGGGAGGTGTTGTGCTTAATGGAGTTTGAGAGAACAAGGCCGTTGCCTTTTCTGTCTTCAGTAACATATGCAAGCTTGTGGGCGATTGCATTTTTAGGGCTCGTAAGGTGAACCGGAACACCGTTGAGAATGAGCTCTCCGGTAATGCCGATACCGTAGGATCTTCCGAAGATGCTCATCGCGAGCTCCGTACGGCCTGCACCCATGAGTCCGTAGATTCCGACGACTTCACCCTTCTTAACGTTGATCGAAACATCATCAACGACTTTACGCTCGGTGAACTCAGGATGATATACAGTCCAGTTCTTTACTTCCATCATGGTCTCGCCGATCTTGACATCTTTCCTCTTAGGGAAACGGTCTGTCATTTCACGCGCAACCATTCCTTTTATGATACGGTCTTCCGAGATATCGTCCTTCTTGCAGTCAAGAGTTTCGATGGTTGAACCGTCTCTTATGATCGTGATCTTGTCTGCGACATAAGCAACTTCGTTGAGCTTATGTGAGATGATGATCATCGTCATTCCATTCTTCTTGAATTCAAGCATCAGATCAAGGAGAGCTCTAGAATCAGTCTCGTTGAGTGATGATGTAGGCTCGTCAAGGATAAGGAGCTTAGCATGCTTTGCAAGCGCCTTTGCAATTTCTACGAGCTGCTGTTTGCCGGTACCGATATCCTTGACCAGTGTCTTGGAGGAATCGGAAAGACCGACCATCTTAAGATATTTGTCAGCTTCGGAATACGTCAGATTCCAATCGATATTGTATTTCTTACCACGTTCATTTCCCAGGAACATGTTCTCGCCGATTGTCATGTAAGGGACCAGAGCCAGTTCCTGATGAATGATTACTATTCCTTGGCTTTCGGAATCCTTAATCTTATGGAATTGGCAGACATTGCCGTTATAGATGATATCGCCGTCATAAGTACCGTACGGATAGATTCCGCTGAGTACGTTCATGAGTGTAGACTTTCCGGCGCCGTTCTCGCCGACCAATGCGTGTATCTCGCCCTTTTCAACTTTCAAATTGACATTGTCGAGTGCTTTAACGCCCGGAAAAGTTTTGGTTATACTTTTCATTTCAAGCAAAACTTCTGCCATTTGATTTCCTCTTTCTCTTTGTGTTAGGGGTTAAGTTAAGTAAACAAACATACAGGCGGGAATTACCCGCCTGTATGCTGTGATTAAGCAGGTTTTATGCGATATCTTCAGCCTTGTAGTAGCCGGAGTCGATGAGGATCTGCTTGTAGTTGTTTGCGTCAGCGAATACAGGGTCGCAGAGGTAAGAAGGAACTACGATCTTGCCGTTGTCATAGGACTTGGTGTCGTTAACGTCAACCTTTTCGCCCTTGAGGATCTGTGTAACCATCTTAACAACCTGGTCAGCGAGAGTACGTGTATCCTTGAATACGGACATTGACTGCTTGCCGCCGAGCATGTTCTTAACGTTAGCCTTGTCGCAGTCCTGACCTGTGATGATCGGGTACTTGCCGTTGTAGTTAGCGCCGAGAGCGTTTGTTACGCCGAGAGCTGTTGAGTCGTTGGAGCAGAGCCATACGTCAACGTTGGAACCGTCAGAATAGAAGGATGAGAGAATGTTCTCTGCTCTCTTCTGAGCTTCCTCTGTCTTCCACTTAGCTGTAGCAACCTTAGCGAACTCAACCTGGCCAGACTTGATTACGAGCTTGCCGGAATCGATGTAAGGCTTAAGAACGTCATAAGCGCCCTGATAGAAGAGACCTGCGTTGTTGTCGCCCGGGTCACCGCCTGTGATCTCGAGGTTGAACGGACCAGCTGCTTCGTCGAGCTTGAGGGTATCCTTAACGTATGTACCCTGGATTGTACCAACCTTGTAGTTATCGAATGTTGCATAGTAATCGACTGTAGCAGAGTCCATAAGGAGACGGTCATAAGCGATTACAGGGATCTTCTTCTGCTCAGCCTTATCGAGAGCTGTACCGAGGGAAGAACCTTCGATAGCTGCGATAACGAGAACAGAGCAGCCGCCGGAGATCATGTTCTCAACCTGTGAGAGCTGAGTAGCAACGTCGTTAGAAGCAAACTGGAGGTCAACATCGTAACCAGCAGCCTTAAGCTTTGACTCCATGTTGGCACCATCCTGGTTCCATCTCTGGAGATCCTTTGTAGGCATTGAAACACCGACCTTCTTCTTTCCGGAACCGGCGCCGTTACAACCAGCGAGGCATCCGACAGCCATCGCGGACAGCATAAGTCCAGCAATTAACTTTTTCATTCAAAATTCCTCCTTTGAGTGAATGTGTGTGTGTAACGATTACTCGTTGTTACATACAACTTAACATTCACCTTATAGGAGAATCATATCGAGATTCTTTAAATTTTGGCTTATTGCTCAAAACCTCAAACGGGGTTTAGCACATTTTTGCTTCAATTGTCACAAAAATGATAAATACGTGCTATTTTTGTTTGTTATCCACATTCATGTAGACTTCATCATGCCTGTGGAACCCGCTGTTAATAATGATGTCATCTATATTATTTTTATATACAGCGACCGGTTCGATGGCAATATATGGTATCTCGTGCTTACCGTCGTTAAACTTGGAAGTGTTTTCAAGAGCCTCTTTTTTCGCAAGCTTGACAGTGCATTCAGCCGCAAGAACTGCGAGCTTTTCAACCGGCTTATATACGGTCATGAGCTGCGTTCCCTCAACGATCCTCTGGCAGGCCTCAACGTCAGCATCCTGGCCGACCGTGTAGATTTTTTTGGAAAGACCGCGCTCTGCAAGCGCATGGATCACTTCGCCGGCGAGTGCATCGTTGCCGCACATTATTGCCGCTGCCTCTTTTACTGTATCTATATTTGAATTAATAAATTCATAAGCTATCTCAGGCTTCCAGTCATTGCAGTTGCAGCTTGCGAGGACATTTAGCTCGTAGTCCTTGCATGCCTTGTCAAATCCCGTCATAACCTGTTCGACGTTATAGTCGGTGTTGGGTCCCATTACCTTTACAATATTGGCACCCTTCCCTATAACGTTGCAGATCCCGTTTCCCATGGCCTTGCCGACGGATTCGTTGTTAAAAGAAATATAAAGGCTGCAGCCCGCATTTCTTACTATACGGTCATAGCACACGACGGGAATGCCTGCGCTTTCCGCTTCTTCGATCACGGGAGCAAGAGCATCAGAGTCGACCGTGACGATGACGATCGCGCTTACCTTGCTCTTGATGAAATACTTTATCTGGGATATCTGAGTCTGAACATCGCCGTTGGCAGACTGAACGTTGACCTCAGCTCCGAGGCCGTTTGCGGTGGATACGAAAACATCTCGGTCTCTTATCCAGCGCTCGATTACAAATGAGTCAAAGCTCATTCCGATGATGCATTCATCTTCATTTGTGGGCTTGTTTTCACCGGGTTTGTTCGTGTCCGGCTTGCACGCCGTAAAGAGGAATACGAATACCAGCAAAAGCGCTATTAAAGCTCTCTTTCTCATTTATGCGTAACCTCCTTATATTCCGTAGGCGTGACGCCCGTAACCTTCTTGAAAATTCTCGAGAAGTAGTTCGGATCGGAATAACCTACCTCCGAGCAGATCTCCTTCATCGATGCGTCGGAATCCGCGAGAAGCTCCTTTGCCCTTTCGATCCTGATATTGGTCAGATAATCGATGAAGTTGACGCCTGTCTTGTTCTTGAAGAGCTTCGAAAAATAATAAGGGCTGATGTCGAACTTTCTCGAAATGTCGTCGAGCGACAGATCCTTGCTGTAGTTTGCGTCAATATAATCCTTTGCCTTGTCGACCGCGCTGACAGTCTTGTCCTCGTGAGAGGAATTGATCATGGTGACGGCCTTTTCGATGTGCTTTACGAACCAGAGCCTTAATTCATTGGGGTTATCGATCGAAGTGACCTCGGGAAGGTATTCGGATCTTGAACTGAAGTGATATACATGTCCGCCCCTGCCGTATGCAAGACGCTCTGCCCACAGAACGAATTCAAGGACCTTGAGCCTGATGTCTGAAACGGTTCCGCCGGAACTGTTGTTCATCCAGTCGAAGAACCTCGTTGCCTCATCTGTTGCCTCCTGAACCTGTCCCGCTTCAACGGCGGCAAAGAGCCTCTTCTCATACTGGAGAGGATAGCTCTCATCGTATTCGCAGCTGACTGATACGTCATCGGCGTGGGCAACTCGCTCCTCCGACCTGACGAGCACCGCGATAGCCTCGCTGTACGATTCTGAAAGGTTTGCGATGGGACGTACCGAACCGATTCCGATCCTGAACTTGATGCCGAAACGGTGATCAAGCTTGTGGGACATCTGCCTTGCTTTTTCGACTATCTCGGTCCTCTTGTTGTAGGAAAGATCGCCCTTCTCGTAAGGAATGAGTATGGGCAGTTTGTTGCCCATCACGGAGCCTATTACGCCGTGGAAATAGTCGTCGATTATGAGCCTTAAATCAGAATAGTTGTTCTGCAGTTCGATCGATGCGGGGACCGCGCCCTTCATGTAGTTTCCTACCTGCTCGCTTCCGCTGACGATGACCATCATGTAACCGAACTGTTCGCTGATGCTCAGAAGGTTCATGTAGTTGTCAATGTCCTCCTTGAAGGACTGCTGGAACAGAAGGCTCTGGATGAGGCCGTTTTCGATGATCGGCATGACTGTCTCGAACTTCTCCTTGATCTCGAGTTCCTCACGCCTAGTCTTTCTTTCAGCGTCAACAGCCGACATTGCCTTGCGCAGTACTTCAACGATGCGCATCTTGTCGAAAGGCTTGTTGATGTATTCGAGAACGCCCAGATTGATCGCTTCCTTTGCATAGTCGAACTTGTCGTACGCGGAAAGCACGATGAATACTATGTTTGAATTGTTCTTCTTGATCTCCTTCATGGCATCGATGCCGTTGATGCCGGGCATCCTTATGTCCATGAAAGCGATGTCGGGACGGAAAGTCTCGGCGAGTTCGATTACGCTCCTGCCGGTCTTGGCCGACTGTATCTCACATTCACCCGGGAAATTGTTCTCGATGATGAACTTAAGTGAGTCAATGACTATTCCTTCGTCGTCTGCAAGCATTATCCTGTACATGTTCCTACTCCATAGGGATCTTTATGATGATCCTTGTTCCTTCCCCTTCAGTGCTTATGATGTCTACGCCTTCCCCGCCGTCGTAGAACAGGTCGAGCCTCGATATAACATTGTTAAGTCCGATTCCTTTCGTCTCATCCTGGTCGGTTCCGACGCTTTCTCTCGCGAGGATCTTCTCGACCATCTCTCTCGGCATTCCGGGTCCGTTGTCACTGACCTCGATGCACGCCATGTCATCCTTCTTGTAAAGAGAAAGGACAACCTCTCCCCTCTCGCCGCCGTTCTCTGGATCCGGCGCGCCGTACTTGATCGAGTTCTCGACAAGCGGCTGGATGATCATGCTGGGCACCCTTACGTTCAGGAGTGTCTCATCTATTACCTTGCGGAATCTTATGTCGCCCGAAAACCTTACGTTGAGGATATATATGTAACTGTCAACAAGTCCGATTTCTTCGGAAACGGTAACAACCTCGTTATCCTTCTTTACGTTGTATCTGAAAAAGTCAGCCATGTTCCTGATGTATTCATTCGTCCTGTCAGCGCCCTCCATCATGGCGAGCTGAGCTCCCGCATTCAGCGTGTTAAACAGGAAGTGCGGATTGATCTGCGCCTGCAGATACTTGAGCTGCGCATCCTTGAGGTGGTTTTCCATCAGGAGGCTCTTTTCCTTCATCGCGCTCTCCGTTACCATCTGCGCCCTGATGCGCCTGATGTATTCCTTGATGCTCATTAGCATCTGGTTGAACGCCTTGGTAACCGTTCCGATCTCGTCATTGTATCTGACCTCGAGAGGCTCAACCTTCTCAGGGCTCTTGTCGGATATCTCATTTGCCTTCTCGGAAAGCGTCGTAAGAGGCATCGTGATCCTGCCGGTCATGATTATGATGAGCAGTATGTTAAGTACGGATACGATCGCGAAGATCGAAAGGCAGAGAACTTCCGAAAGCTGCATCGAACGCATGAGCTCCTTGTAGTTTTCGGAGTTGTTCTTGAACTGTTCGTTGTTGAGGCTGTAGATATAAACGTTCAGGTAGTTGTAGAGTTCCTGGCACTCCTCATACCTTCTCGTATATTCCATTATCTTCCTGCCTCGCTTGGCAGCAACGGCAGCTTCCGCAACGCTTAGATAGCTGTCCGTCATCTTCCTGATGTTGCGCTCGGTAAGCTTACTCGTGTTATCCGTGGCGGTATTGTTCAGGTCATAGAGCTGCCTCGTGATCTCCTGAGAGTATTTATAGTAGGCTTCAAGCTCATCGGTACCCTTGGTCTCAAGGAATCCCGTAAGGCTCATGTGGATCTTCTCAAGGCTGTCGGAAATGTTGTTGAGGCTGATGTTGCTCGAATAGACCGCATCCATCTTGCCGAGTGCGACATTGAGGTTTGCATACACGAAGATGTTGATGCCGAGGGAAGCAAGCGACGTCAAAAGGAACACAAGAACGAGCTTGTGCCTGAGCTTGAGATTCTTGAAGTAATGGTTAACCTTCCTCATTCTTCCCCTTGCCGCTCTGCTGTCTCATCACCAGCGTGTCTATCGTTACCAGTTCATAGTTCGTACTGAAATATGAGCTTACGTTTCCCGTTTCTTTGTATTCGTTTAATGCGTCAACACAGAACTTAGCCATCTTATCCGTAGCTACCGTAAACGTCGCGTGTATCGATCCGCGCTCGATCGCCTTGACGACCGTGTCGGAATCGTAATAGCCAAGGATCTTCGTGCTGCCTACACGGCTGCTCTCGACGATGCACTGGTTGACGGATCTCGTGATGATGTCGCTCAAGCATACGATAACGTCAGGCAGCGTTTCATAGCTGTCCAGGAAGTCCTTGACGTTCTCCTGGATGCTGAAAGCCGTGGTGCTCGTGATGTTCTGGGTGGTGATCTTTACCTGCGGACCAGCAGGATTTGCATTGGCAAGCTTTGCCTGAATGCCTGAAAGGATGGTGTTCTGGTTTGAATACTGCGAATTCATCATTACCAGAACTGAGATAGTCTCGCCCGCCTGTTTCGTATCCCTCATGGCGCTTATGATCCTGTTGTAGTATTCCGTTCCGACGCTGTAGTCATCCATCGCAACGAAACTCTTTCTTGGTGAGCTGTTGTTGTCAGTGAGAACGGTAACTACCGGAATGCCTGCTTTGTCAGCCTTTTCGATCAGGGCATCTGTCTCCTTAGTTCCGTCACCCTGAACTATTATTCCGTCGACTTTGGAATAGATTGCGATGTTGAAAAGATCCTGCTTGGAATAGTTTGCGGCAAGACCGCTTCCGATCCTCTCGACAAAGCAGTCATGCTCTTTTCCGTATTCGACCATGTCCCTGTAAAGGGAATCGGAAAGCGTGTCAAAGGTATCGTCTGCTATGAAAGCGTAAACGTGCTTGTACCTGTTGATGTTCTCGTTTCCGCCCGAGCTGTACTCATCGATGCGGTTGTTGAAATAGATAAGTCCTATGACTGTAGTTATCAGGAGAGCCAGCGAAGTCGCTGCCAGCACCATGAGTATTATCCTGTTCCTGTCTACCGTCTTCTGCTTCATGGATCAGTACTTGATCTTTCCTTCCGCAACAGCCATCAGGTGTTCTCCGTAAAGGCTCTTTCCGAAAGCCTTTGCGGATTCCATCAGCTTGTCTCTGTCAATGAAGCCGTTGATGTATGCGATTTCTTCAGGGGCACTGATCATGATGCCCTGTCTGCTCTGGATAACCTCGATGAACTCCGCAGCCTGCAGAAGGTTCTGTATCGAGCCCGTATCAAACCAAGCGAAGCCGCGGCCTAAGAGCTGCACGTCAAGCAGTTCCTGCTTAAGATACATTTCGCAGAGAGTGGTGATCTCAAGTTCTCCGCGCGCAGAGGGCTTTACCTGCTTTGCAAGATTGCTTACTCCCGCAGGGAAAAAGTACAGACCCGTTACGGCGTAATTTGACTTTGGAACGGCGGGCTTTTCTTCAATGTTAAGAACTCTGCCGTCCTCCGCAAAATCAACTACGCCGAAGCATTCGGGATCAGGAACATAGTGGCCGAACACCGTTGCCCTGCCGTTATTTTCCGCATTTTCCTGCGCCGCTTTCAGATAGGCTCTGAAACCGGAACCGTAGAAGATGTTGTCGCCGAGAGCCATTGCGCCGGCTTCTCCTCCGAGGAATTCCTCGCCAAGGATGAATGCCTGTGCAAGTCCGTCGGGACTCGGCTGGACTTTATAGGAAAGATTGATGCCGAACTGGCTTCCGTCACCCAAGAGCGACTTGAATCTTGGAAGATCTTCAGTCGTTGAGATGATGAGGATATCCCTGATGCCCGCGAGCATCAGCGTGGAAAGCGGATAGTATATCATCGGCTTGTCGTAAACAGGCAGAAGCTGTTTTGATGTTACTATCGTGAGCGGATAAAGTCTCGTGCCTGAACCGCCTGCCAAGATAATGCCTTTCATTTACTTATCCCCCAGTCTTTCTCTGTCAGCATACATGGTTTCATAGTACTTCTGGTATTCACCGCTTGTTACGCGGTCCATCCATTCCTGATTTGCAAGATACCAGTCGATGGTCTTAACGATGCCGGTCTCAAACGTTGTCTCCGGATACCATCCGAGATCTGATTTGATCTTTGCCGGATCGATACCGTAACGTCTGTCATGGCCAAGCCTGTCTTCAACATGCTCTATAAGGCTCTCGTTGATCTGCGGATCTTTAAGGCGCTCAGCGAGCTGCGCGATTATCGTCTTTACGATGAAGATGTTCGGACGCTCGTTGTGTCCGCCGATGTTGTAGACCTCACCGTCGATTCCGCCCTGTGCCACCATGTCGATCGCTTTGCAGTGATCCTCGACATAGAGCCAGTCGCGTATCTGCATGCCGTCTCCGTAGACAGGAAGCTTCTTGTGATTTCTTGCGTTGTTAATCATAAGCGGAATGAGTTTTTCAGGGAACTGCCACATTCCGTAATTGTTGCTGCATCTCGTTATGTTCACGGGCATCTTGTAAGTGTCGTGAAAAGCCTTTACGAAAAGATCGGCTGATGCCTTGGATGAGCTGTACGGCGAATGAGGATCGAGCGGAGTCGTCTCCGTGAAATAACCCGTAGCGCCGAGCGCACCGTATACCTCGTCAGTACTTACCTGAATGAATTTCTTTCCCTTTTTCCAGGTCTTCTGGCCTGCATCGTACCATGCATCCTTTGCACGCTGGAGAAGGTTAACGGTTCCCAGGACATTCGTGGTCACGAAGATCTCGGGGCCTGCAATGGAGCGGTCAACATGGCTTTCAGCCGCGAAGTTGATTATGAAATCAGGATCGTATTTTGCTATGAGAGAAGCCGTAAGCTCCTTATCACAGATGTTTCCGTGCACGAAAACGTGCCTTTCATCACTCTCGATGTCCTTAAGGTTTTCAAGATTTCCGGCGTACGTGAGTGCATCAAGGTTAATGATCCGGATGTCGGTGTATTTTGCAAGCATGTAATGGACGAACGTAGTTCCGATGAAGCCTGCGCATCCTGTCACCAAATATGTGATCATCTGCTGTTTCCTTTCCGCCTGCAACATGTGAGATTGCATATAACCTTATTATTTTAATTTAGGTTAAATCGTTAGGCAAGTTTTGTGTGATAGAATACTGATAAACAAGCATTCAAAGGAGGCCTTGAGGGGCTACATGTCTGAGAACAGCGGTGCTTCATCATCCGGAAGATTCGTATACCTGGTTGAAGACAAATTCAACTATCACCTTGACACAGATGACCTCACGGTAGTTGTCGGAACCGTTCACGGAACCGTCAGCGTTCACGATGAAGTCTACGTGATAGATTACAGCGGAAAGACTCTCCTTACGCAGATCAGACAGCTCGAATCAATGAGCAGCAAAGGCACGGAACATCCTGAGTCCTGCACTGATGCGCCGATCGCGCTCCTTCTTGGTGTCTCACCCTCCGAGATCGACAGGTTCTGCGTCGTTACGAACATAAAGCCCTGGGTCAACCAGGACGTCAACCAGGCAGTCGAAAACCCTTATCTTCTCGGACTGCTCTACGGCGAGAAGTTACGTGATGACAATTACTACTTCGGCAAGTTCGTATATGCTTTGGCACATGCCTTCTTCCTCTCACCGGTCGCGATGAGCAAGAAACCCGTGGACAACGGCGACGGCACGGCCACATTCAAGTCAGAGACGCAGATGAGCTTCTCCATGCTCTCCAATGACAGATATCCCGGAAAGGGCACTCTGCCGGTATTCACCGACTGGATAGAACTCGGCAGATGGGGTGATGCTCCCAAAGACGAAGAAGGACACGTCCAGACCGTCATATTAAGGTTCCCCGACATCGTTGCCCTGACGGCAGATCCGAACATCAACGGATTCGTCATTAACGCTTTCGGGGAACTGAATCTTTTTGTTCCTACGGAACTTATCGATCACATAACGAGTCTTGAGGGATACCGCAAAGAACACGGAGATTCACCTAAGACCAACAATTGAGGGCTGCTTCATGAACAAAACGGAACGCAAGAGCAATTTCGACATGATGAGGGTTCTTTGCATCCTTCTCATAATCATGTACCACTATACGTCCCATGGCGGCTATCTGTATAAGGATTTCATTCCGCAAAAACTCTTCTACGGCGCCACCGGAGTATGGGGCCTTCTTGGTGTTCTCGGTTTCGTAATGGTAAGTTCGCACTTCCTTTATTCAAGCGGCTCATTTTCAATCCAGAAAGCATTAAGAGTTGTCTTTGAGACAACCTTCTATTCCACCACGATTTCACTGATTCTTATGTTCACGGGAAGAGTCAACTATCCGCCGGATTATCTGCTCAAATGTTTCTTTTCTGTTTTCTGCAGGCAGTACTGGTTTGTCACCGATTATTTTCTTTTCTACGTAATGTCGCCTTTTCTTAAGCTGTTCTGCGACAAGCTGAGCATTCATCACCACAGATGGCTCCTGATCGTTCTTTTCCTGATAACTTTCCCTTCAAGAGAGATAACACACACCATGACTTTTTCGAGATTAGGCATATTCGTATACACTTATCTGCTCATAGCCTATTTCGTAAGGAAACCGGACAACTTCTTCCAGAAGCATTATAAGTTCTTATCCGTGATCGTTTTCGGCGGCATAACCGCAGCGGTCTGCGCATTCATCTATCTCAACAAGATAACCTTTGACGGAATATACCTTAACTGGGTCAATGACATCACATACATTTCCTCGACGACAATGTTCCTTGCGGCAATTTGCATGTATTTCATCTTCAAAAACCTGAAAACCGGATACTCGAAGATCCTTTACGTAATCGGAGGATCAACACTCGGAATTTATCTGATCCACGAAAACGATTATTTCCATTACATACTTTTCGACAACGTCTTAAGAAGAGCCGGAGTTTATGAAATGACGCTTGGTCCTTTGATCTATCTGCTCTCCTGCATCGGGGTGCTGCTAGGATGCGCGTTGATCCATTACGGGATTGAATTCATATTAAAGAAAACCGTCTATATGCTCAGCGACAAATATCTTAAGGCAAAATACAAGGCATTTGACGTCAAATACATCCCCGGACAGGATAAGGATTAACCCCTATATGTTTCGATAAGTCCCATTCCAATAACTATGGCCATTAACACTCCGAAAATCACGACCGGAGCGGCAAGCACGCAGATGGTAAGCTTGATGTGCCTTTTCTCTTTGAAGCATGCGATGACTGTGGCAAGAACGTCAAGGCAGAAAAACATCTGCATAATGCTTCCGAAAACAGCGAAAACAATGCTGCCGGTAGTGCGTCCTTTGTTGCCGGACAAAGCGCCTTCCTTTGCTGCCTTTACGAAATAGAGCACCATGAGAGGAGCGCTCTCGCAAAGCGTGACCCATCCAATCACTGACAAAACGAATATGATCGGCGGCGAGACGAATATCATGATAACTACCGGCGTGAATATGAGCAGGAAAAATACCGCTATAAGCATTCCGCCGAAAACGAAATAAGGGATCAGTCCGTACTTAAGGATGAGCGAAGCACCGAGCAGATATCTTCTGTCGAGCTTTCTCCCGTAAGTCAGCGTAACGACAAGGTTTGCCACGGCAAGCACGATCGGGAACAAAAAGAATACGAGCGGCAGCTTGGTGTTTTCGGTGGCTGAAAAGTTCTTCAGGAAATTGGACGAAACAAAAAACAGGATGATGTATCCGTATGTCAGGACAAGGCATCCGATCTCTATCGCATAAAGCGGATGAAAGCCGCCTTTAAACGGCTGAGATACGGGTGCATAGTAACTCTGAACCGGAACCTGATTCTGATATTGGAACTGTTGCTGCTGCGGCATTCCTGCCGTTCTGTAATCTGCCATATTCTATCCCCCTGCCGCACGACTTCCACATCCTGCGTACAAGTGCATTATACATCATATGATCTGGAACGGGGACATGTCTTTCTGATGCCCTGCACTTCTGTTGTATGTCATGTTCGTAATTGCGATGAGCACCCATCCTGCATAGCACAGAAGGAACAGATAAATGAGACCCCACTTCGGATCCTTGCCGAATTTCTTTGCAAGGGACACGGCCGTAAGCGCGCCTAAGACGCAGCCTATGAGCTGTCCTACTGTGGGTATCAGTGTAAGGAAACACATCCAGCCTTTGTAACCGGAGATCTCATACAGGGTGTAAATGTTTAATACAGGTATCAGGGATTTCCACGGACTCTCACCTGCCTTGTCAAAGACAGGCCACAGAAGGAGTGATGACATGAGATAAACAGACAGTCCGAGCAACGTCAGCCACAGCGGAAGATATCTTAACCTGTATACGAGCATGAGAATGAATACGATCGTGAAATCGATGCCCGCAACGCCTGCTGCCAAAACCGGCCACCAGAGCGTGATATCCATGGTCTTTATGAATTCCTTAATGGAACGTCTGGGCCTCTTGACCTTTTGTTTAGGCTGCTTTGGCGGCTTCGGAGGCTTGGGAGGCTTCTGTTTCTTCTCCTTCTTCACCTTTTCTTTCTTCGGCTTTTCGGAGACTGAAGGCTCGGGCTGAGACGTTCTGAAATCAGTGTACGATGATTCATATGAAGGGCCGCTGCTTCCTGCACGTGAAGCGCTTGAAGCAAATTCGGTATATTCGGAATCAGGAGAGGAACTCTGCTGTCCCTCACTTTCGATTATGACCTCGCTCTCGGGAATGGCACTTCCGCACTTCGAGCAGATGTAGTTTCCCGCAACCTTGGTATGTATGGTTCCGCCGCACTTAGGGCATTTCTTTATCTCAGCCATTTGTTTCCCTTTCTTTCAATGCAATACATAATAGCACTAGATGCGGCATTTCTCGACAATGCACACTACAGATGCTAAACTTGCTTGATATAAAATATCAGTTATATTTGCAGTATTTATAACTTTGATTGGGTGATCAATTGAGCAGAAAAGCACTGGGAACAGTCTTAAAAGCACTTTATCTGGCGGGAATCGCAGGAATTACCGTCTGTTTTTCCATCCGTGATGCCGGCTCAAACATCATCCGCGAAGCAGTCACCGAGGCAGGCGTCCCCGTTAAGATCGAAAGCTTTTTCAAAAAGCTCCCTGATGACGCAGAATTCATAACTGATCTTTCTTCGATAGACTTCAATACGCCTGCCGTTTACAAGATAAAGGTCCACCACGATATCGTGTTTGACGATACCGTAACTGTCCGCATAGAAGACACCACGGCTCCCACTGCAGACGGCCTTACGAAGAAGGTTCTTTCCTATGGTGAGCTTCCTGAGGCAAAGGACATGGTCGAGAATGCCTTTGACTTGAACGGAATATCTTCGGTCGAATACGACAAAACTCCTGACATAACAGGCGGCGGCACCGTGCAGGTACCCATCCGTGTTACCGACAATTACGGCAATTACTCTATCACCCAGGCAACGTTCATCGTTACCGAAGATACAAAAGCACCAGTTATCCGCGGCATTAAGGATGTTACCGTCACCCAGGGCGAAAACCCTGATCTTTCAGATGGCGTTTACGCTGAAGACGACGTTACGGATAACGTCTCCGTAAAGATCGATGCAAGCAATCTGGATTACACCGTTCCCGGCAAATACAAGATCATCTACACTGCCCGTGACGACGCGGGAAACACCGCCACTGCCGAATCCACGGTCACCGTAAAGAAAAAGCCTGAGGTGCCCGTTAAGAAAGTCGCCAAAAAGAAGACTGCTCCCACAAAGAAAAAGATAGTTTACAGCAAGGTCAACCAGCTTGCCGCAAAGCTCGTCAAAAAGCTCAGGAAAGGCAGCGACGTTGAGACCGCACGCGCGATCTTCAAATGGGTTCACAAGAACATCACATACGTTCACGACGGTTCAAAGATGACCGGCAAGAAAGCAGCTTACTTCGGATTGACGAGGCGCACCGGAAACTGCCGCGTCTACGCTTGGACATGCAAGATCCTGCTCGACAAGGCAGGCATAAAGAACATGATCGTATCCCGCTACCCCGTCACCACGAGACACTATTGGAATCTGGTATATCTGAACGGCGGGTGGTATCATTGCGACGCAACGCCTTTTCTGGATCACCGCGGTATATACTTTAAACTGACGGATGCCAAGCTCGACAAGCATCACAAGTTCAAGAAGAACAAGTATCCGGCACGCGCAACAAGCTGAGGACCTAAGGTAAAGGAGAATAACAATGTCATTTCCAGGTGTCATACTTTTCATACTGTCCATTACCGGCTGTTTTCTCGGTTATACGGTCTTTGTCAAAAGGCCTGCTGCTTTCTTTCCGCTGATCTACATTTCATATTCGGTTACTGTTCTATATCTTTTCGGACTCACAGGCCATCTTAAGACGGGTTATTACGCGCTTATCTTTACAGGAATCTTTTTCCTGCCCGTGGTCATACGCAACTTCAAGGAAGAACTCATGAGCGGCCTTAAAGAAGCCTTCAGCGAGCTTTCATGGCTCTACATGGCAATAGGCATCATCTGGATATTCGTCATCACTGCAGATCTCGGAGTATCGCATCCCGATGACTTTTCGCACTGGTTCAAGATCTGCAGGATAATGCACTTTGAATCGGCTTATCCGTCAACTCCCGACCTCAATTTCTCAACATACCCGCCTGCCACCGCAACATGGATCTGGTATGTCACGTCGCTCTTCGGCTTCTCGCCTTCAATGTGCTTTTTTGCTAATTCGATGATCAATCTGGCTGCACTGAATGCGCTTTTCGCAGCAGGCAAAAAGCGTGAGGGAATCCTCTTCAGGATCGTGACCTTCGTCTTTGTATCGGTAATGTCCGTAGTGCTCTGCTCCATGAGTCTCGGAACATACTGTCTGCTTACAGACATCCCGCTTGGACTTGTGCCGCTTGCGATGGTCTTCTGGATCGAAAACACAAAGGAAGACGAAGAAATGAAAGACATCGTCATCCTCATCCTCATGATGACTTTCGAGTCGCTCATAAAGATCCCAGGACTCATGTTTATGGGATTTGCTTATGTCTGCTGGCTTAAGTCCAGAAAGAGAGTCACATTGACCGAAAGCAAGCTTAAGTCACTTCTTAAGCTTATTCCAGCAGTTATTCCCATTGTATTGTTCTACGCCTATATCTTCAGGGCAAATCACGTATACGGAAAGATCGAGCTTTCGGGACAGGGATTCTCACTCACGAGATATCTCGGAATGTTCCTCAACAAGACAGGCGATCAGGTCACAGCGATCATCGGCAGATTCTTCTATGAGGTATTTGTACTGACAGGAGACGTCTCCATGCAGATAAGAGCGGTATGGGCCGGACTTATCCTCTCCGTCATCGGATGCGTCGTTCTTTGGAAGATCGAAGACAAACATTTCAAGGAAGTCAGAAAGGTCCTTATAAGAACTGTCATCTTCGTTGCAGTTTACATGGCCTTCATGCTCCTTACCTATGTTTTCTCGATGAACGCAGCAGAAGCAAATTCAACGATGCTCAACTGCTTCTACAGATACACGGGAACCGTCGCGATCTTTGTCTGGGGTATCCTCGGTTATACTTTCTTCAATGTATTTTCCGAGCGAAAAGGAAAAGCCGGAAACATCGGCATCACCTTGCTGATCTCAAGCGTCATCATCACCGGATTATCTATGTTCAATCTTGGCTACATAACCGGTTTTGACCGTTACATCAACGTTGAAAACTTTACGACCGCAGGATGGGATCTCTGCACAAAATACGCAGAAGAGCGTACCAAATACAATGAGGATTCATACTTCGTGATCTACGATGAGAACGACATCAAAGACACCTACCCTGCCAAGGTCAGACTCATCGGAACAGTCTATTTCAGATCGAACAACGTCTATACATATACACTTAGCGAGCTCGAAAAAGGACAGGTTGAAGAAAAGGATATGGAAAAGATCCGCAACTGCAGATACCTTGTCACGATGGGCGATTTTTCAAGCCGTCTGGATACTATCGGAAGATACGTAAACGTTGACGGTTACAAGCCCGGAACAACTGAGCTCAATGGAGGAACCGAATGAATAAAAGAATTATCGCAGCAGCCTTCATCAGCTTTGCGCTGATGCTTACGTCATGCTCTTCCGCAGGCAAGGACAACACTCCTGAACGCGTTGACGGAGGCCAGACAAAGGTTGCGGCAACTAAGAGCAGCAATGATGCCAAAACGCCTGACGCGGCCTCCAAGGGCTTTACAATCACTTACAACGGAGTGAAGATCGCCTTGGATGCTGAGACCGCTCCCCTCGTCAAAGCCATCGGAGGCAATCCCGTCTATACCGAAAAGCCTTCATGCGCTTATGTGGGAATCGACTACACATACGATTACAAGGCATTTGTCCTTTACGCTCAAAGCAGGGACGGCAAGGAGATCGTCAACACCGTTGAGGTAAGATCAGATACCGTTGATGTCGGCGGCGCAAAGGTCGGCCAGACACTCGACGAAGTTAAAAAGATCTACGGCAGCCCTGTTTCAGACGACGAGACCGCCGTCACATACGTTAAGGGCGGAACTGAGCTGCAGTTCGTAACCGACGAATCCGGCAAAGTGGTGCTCATAATCCTGAGGCACGACGCAGCAGAGTAAAGAAGCTAAAAAAGAACAAACAATAACGGCTCCCGCTATGGGAGCCGTATGTTTTCCGCAAATATCACGTCTCTGTCGGTGTCGTCGTATCCTCGAGAGCAGGCAGCGGGTGCTTGAACTCCTGGGATGTCATCTTCTTGGTGACAGGATCGACCAGAGTGAAGAATCTTACCTTTGTCGTTGTGAGAAGGTATGAATAGTAGACTCTGTAAAGGCTGCCGGTCTGCTTATCCCAAAGCAGGAGCATGTAGCTTCCGTCCCAGTTGTATTCGACATTATAAAGAAGATCTACCTTACCGCGGTTTTCCTTCTTCTTGTCGTTGGGAAGCCAGCTTGAATACTTTGCCGTGTTGTCCTCGTAGATCTCGAGACGCTCGTCTTCGGTATTTGCAACCTTCTTGTTGTTCTTTCCCGTGAAGACCCATTCACCGAAGAGCTCTGTGTCTCTGGACTTGGGTGCTGAATCAATGCTGTTGTTGTAGAAATCGTAAGCAAGGTCACCTGCGTAAGGAAGGCCTGTGATCCTCAGCTTGTGGCCGTCGATCTTGCACTCGAGCTCCTTGTATGTGGTCTCGCCGCTGTTCGCGAGCTGGACTTTGCATGTATGCTCGTCAACATCAGTAGCCTTGTATGTGGTCTTGATATCAAGAGTGGGATCGATGACACCCTTCTTTCTGGTTTCCTTAAGGCTGAAAGAACCGTCCTGATTGATAACGAGGATTCCGCCCGCACAGGGATTGTAATCCGCACCGATCCAGACACCTACAAAAGCTTCGCTGGGTGTCGTTGCTTTCGGCGTAGTGGGAGTTGTCTGTGTGGTTGATTCCGTGGGCTTAGTGATCTCCGACGTGACAACAGTCGATTCGGTAGTCATTTGCGTTGCCTTGGGCGGCAGTATCTTGTCACATCCGGCAGTTGTAGCAGCCATGGCAATTACCATGAAACCGGCAGCCAGCCTTAGTTTTTTCATCGGATCTCCTCCAGGTTGGTCCATATATTTATATCTATTAACAGCAAAATTTATACACAGTAATCTCATTTATGTCAATTACAAAGAAATTAAAAATACTTTAGAACAAAGAAAAGGCGCCCCCGAAAGGGCGCCTCTGACTGCGTTTGAGCGAAATGACTCAGGCTGCTTCCGAAGCGGAAGTCTCTGAAGGAGTTGTCTCAGAAGGTGTTGTTTCTGAAGGTTTTGTCTCCTCTGAAGGCTGTGTTGCTTCAGTCTCATTTGAAGATGAGCCTGCTTCGATCTTGGACTGGTCAATGTTCTCGACATAGTTATATCTGTCGATATTACGTGTAACGGCCTGGTTCTTGAGGGAATCCATGTCCGGATATCCGTAATAGTACCAGCTGTGGTAACCTACTGAACTCTTGAACTGAACGTTCTTGTTTGTGTTCATTCTGAAAGAGCTGAGATCAACGCTGCTCGATCCGTCAGGAAGGATCGTGATGTTGTTGATGTAGCAGAATGAGAAGAATACATTGTCCTTTGAGTAAGTCTTCCTGTTGTAGGTGTGTGTGTTATGAACTACGTTGCGGTAAACGAAGATCATCTGGTTGTTTGTAGAGCTGTTGGAAGAAGCCTTGTTAGTAAGGAAGTAATATCCGATGCACTCGGAGCTTACGAGCTTCTCGTCGTTCTCTGTGATGTCCTTTGCAAGACGTGCGTCATTGGTTGCATCAGCCTGTGCCTGCAGCTTCTTCATGAAGTCAGCCGGGATGTCCTCAGGCTTCTGAGCTACCATTGCAAGACCGTCAACGGTGTATGTCTTTGATTCAGCTTCTGCAAGAACGCCGTAGTTCTCGAGCAGATACTTGTTGAGGTTGGAACCTCTGGATGTTGTAACCGTGATGGTATCGCCGTTTGAAAGGTTGCTGCTCTTGTCAACGCGGAAACGCAGACCGTAAGGGTTGCTGCCGGCATTGATGGAAACAGAACCGTAAGGAGCATTGCCTCTGTAAACGAGCTCGATATCCTTGAAGACATCGACTGTGCTTGCAGCCTTAAGGCCTGCAACGGTTCCTTCGAGCTTGTCATTGTCGATCTGAACCTTGAAGCTTTCTGTAAGAAGGAGAATAAGGCTCTCTCTCCATGTGAAAGTAACGGTGTCGCCGTTCTTGAGGTCTCTCTCGACTACACGGCCGTTCTTTGCGTAGCTGGACATAACAGCCTCGAAAGCCTCTGCAGGCTCCTTGTCGCCGTACAGGAGCTTACCTGCCTTGGTGTATCTGAGCTTCTTCTCATACTTCTCGTTGAACTTGTCGTAATCGAAGTTGAACTTAGCCTCACCTACCGTGTCATAGCCTGTATACTCAAAGCTTGCGAACTCATTGAGATCGAGCTTGATGTCACGGGTTGCAAGAACAACTGCGATGATGACAATGGCGATGATGACTACGAACGCCGCAGAACCGCCGATGATTACGGGCAGGAGCCACTTGTTCTTCTGGCCCTGTGCAGCAGGTGCAGCTGCAGGAGCTGCGGGTGCAGCAGGTGCTCCCTCAACAGGTGCGACGGGTGCTGCCTCGACTGCAGGTGCAGCCTCAACGGGTGCGACTTCTGCTGCAGGTGCTACCTCAGCAACGGGAGCGGCCTCTGCAACGGGTGCAGGTGCTGTTTCAGTTACGGGTGCTGCCTCTACAGGAGCTGCCTCTACGGGTGCTGCCTCAGCGGCAGGTGCCGCTTCAGCGGGTGCGGGAGCTGCTTCTACGGGTGTTCCGCAGTTACCGCAAAATGTTGCGTTGTCTGCAAGCTGTGAACCACATTTTTTACAGAACATAACAATCCCTCCATTCAAAAAAATCAATATATCTTTAATAAACTAAAAAGATATCAGTGTCAATCAGAACCTGATGATCTCAGGTGCTGCTGTAAAGGATGAGATCGTTGCGACTGCATCCTTGAAATAGTAAACTGCGGTGTTTCCGTCGCCCGGCTGATACATTCCGCCAAGCTCGGGATATGCGTCCAGCATTGCCTTCTGTGCTTCTATCCTCTCATCGAGCACCAGTTCGCCGGCGACGCGGATCCAGCTTCCGTCCTTGAAAGCGCAGAGCTCAACCTTCGGATTTGCAGCGATCTGCTTTGCGACATCCTTCTTGAGTCCTGTCTGGATGTAGAGCTTGCCCTCGAAAATGTTGACCGTTCCGAAAGGTCTTACCCTCGGCTGATCGCCGTCAACGGTTGCAAGATAGTAAGTGCCTGCCTGCTTAAGGAAATCATTTACCTTGTTCATGGTTCTTCCTCCTCTGTTTCTTCGCTGTCAGCAGCTGCTTCATTAGGTACATCTATGTAAGTCTCATAGCCTTCGCTCTGATTAATGACCGTTCCGCCGTTGGGAACAACGATCTGATCTCCGATCATGATCGGGAAATATGTGGTCTCGCCTGTCTTCTCGCCTTCCATGAAGACCGTGCATGAAGCCATTTCCCCGGACGAGAAGCATCTGATGAAGATATATTCGGGAATGCTTCCCTTCGCTGCCTTATAAAGCTCCTTGCCGTTCTCATCCTCACCCATGGTGACCTTGAGAGTATCGATGTCATCACTGATGCAGATAAGCCAAAGATCACTTCCTCCGCAGTCTATGAAGCGGGTCTGATCTTTAAGAAGATCCTCACTGACGCCGAGTTCTGTCAGAACGACTTCCATTGCGGCCTGATTCTCGGATTCACCCAGATAAGTGATGCCGCAGGCGTAATCATATTCGCCGCCTTTAAGCGCCGCCCTTTTTGTCTTTATGGTATCTGCACCGATCTTAACTTCGGCTGCGCCTGCCGTGGTTTCCTCAGTCTGCTTCGTTTCCCTGCTGACAGAAGAAGTCGAAGCCGCCGTGGTTGTCTCTGAAACTGTTGCATTGGTCGAAGCTGCGGCGGAAAGTCCTGCCGGTACCTGTATCCCCGTGCATCCGCAGAATGCGGACATGCCGGCGGAAAACGCGGCTATGATAGCTATGAATCTTAATCTGAACATTGAAATATCCCCTTTCATATCTCATATTCCAAGTGGTAGTTTATCATATCCTGCATTCTTTAAATAAAATTTAATATTGTACGCGTGCACCAAAAAAGCAAAATAACTAACCAAAAATTGATATTTTTTCACCTAATCTTAAACCCACTTCTACTACAGAACAGTAAAATAGGCTATCATTTGAGTATTCTGCAATGGATATCAGGAGGTTTTTGTATGGCTTGTTTTCTCGTACCTACAGGTGAAGCTATCGTAACTACTGTCATTAAGGCAGTTGCTGACAAAAAAGGCGTTGAAAGTCCTTTCATCAAAAGAATGAACTGGCTCAACAACATGCTCTGGGGCGGCAGTGCTCTTCTCGCATTTGAGCATGTATGGCACGGAGAGGTAACACCCTGGTTCCCGTTCCTTACCAATGCGGCTACTCCCGAACAGGCTTCGGAAATGCTCCATGAAATGGCTACGAACGGTGTCGCAATGGCTGTTCTCGTAACGCTTGCATGGATAGCAATGGTATGTATTTCGATATCGATATCCAAAAAGAGCATTACCGCGGAAAAGCCTTCCGCTGCGTCTGCTAAGAAGGAGGCCTGACATGACATTGCTCATCACGGCTTTTGCAGCCATCATCGCAACCATCGCTTGGTACAACGTCAAGGCTGACCGCAAGCTCGGCACACTCGCACTCATGTACTGGGGTGCTTCCCTCATGTGGCTAGTCGATTCCGTAGTTGAATACATCGAAGCCGGTGCTGAATTCTTCACACCCGAGACAGCCGACATGATCAACGACTCCTACTTAGGTCTTTCCGTAGTAGTCTTAGGCCTCATCATCTGGACGGTAGTCCTTCTCGTAAAGGATCCCGAAGGAAAGGTCCGCGCAGCTCTTTCACACAAGTAATAACGCGGCAATTATCTAATGCATTCACTTTGGGCTGTCTCATCTGATGAGGCAGCCTTTGCTATAAATCCTGAGGATGTTATTCTAGATACAGAAATTTTATAGGAGTGCCCAATGGACGACGTAAAGACTCTTCTCGAAAAGGTCGCATCAGGCGAGATCACGCCCGAAGAGGCTGAACTCAAGCTCAAGATGAAGCCTTTTGAGGACTTGGGATATGCCAAGCCTGATACACACCGCGCCTTAAGACAGGGCACGGCTGAAGTCATCTTCGGCGCAGGCAAGACCTCTGAGCAGATCTCAGGGATAGCTGACGGTCTTCTAAAAGCAGGACAAGAGACGGTAATCATCACGAGACTGTCTGAAGAAAAGTCCAAAGAGGTCACGACTCCCCTCACCTACTTCAAGGAAGCAAGGATCGGAGTCTGCGGAAAGATCCCCGTACCTGATACCGAAGGCAAGATAATCGTCGCGACAGCCGGGACATCCGACATTCCCGTCGCAGAAGAAGCCGCAGTGACTGCAGAACTGCTGTGTAACAATGTTACACGAATCTACGACGTAGGCGTGGCGGGCATTCACAGACTTCTCGCCCATTCAGAGGAGATCATGACCGCGAAGGTAATTATCGCCATTGCGGGCATGGAAGGAGCCCTCGCAAGTGTCATAGGAGGGCTCGCAGACTGCCCCGTGATCGCCGTTCCGACCAGTGTGGGATACGGTGCCTCATTCGAA
>JAFWQF010000006.1 GCA_017509205.1 Clostridiales bacterium
GAATAACCTTCTTCAGGCGCACCGAAATTAGCCTCAAACAGGCTCTTGCAAGTATCAACATCGCTGTCCAATCCGGCAACTATGTCTTCAGAAATCTCTGAATTAATACCCGCTTCGAGCAGCCGCTGGAGCATATAGTTCCTGCTCTCCTGCTTTTTGCCTGAACGTGCTGCAAGCACCTTCTTCGCAGCTCTGCGGTCATCAATGTATCCGGTATTCACGAGTTCCTTCACTGCTGCATAGCAAACAGACTCGTCATAACCTTTGTTGCCGAGATATACGAGGATCTTTCCTGATGAATATATGCCGGTCCCTATGTGCCTTATGCCACAGGAAACAGCTTCTTTGATTTCATTTTCACTCATATGCATAGAAACAGTTCTGCCGGAACCGCCTGATAAAGACAGTTCCGGCAGACATCAGTTATCAGATATCGATTCCGAGGATATCGTCATCCTCTTCTGTTTCAGGAGCGGCTGCATTATCTGCTGCAGAAGCGGGTGCTGCTGAATCTGCATCATCATCTTCTGCTGGCATATAAGATTCTCTTACGAGAGTCTCGATCTCTTCTCTTACGTCCGGATGCTCGACAAGATATGTCTTTGCGGCATCACGACCCTGAGCGATCTTATTGCCCTTATAGGCAAACCAGGATCCGCTCTTATCAACGATGTTGTTCTCAACAGCAAGATCGAGAATGCATCCTTCAGAAGATACGCCCTTACCGTAAAGGATATCGAATTCAGCTTCCTTGAACGGAGGAGCAACCTTGTTCTTAACAACCTTAACTCTTGTATGGTTACCGATGACATCGGTGCCGTTACGGAGAGTCTCTGTCTTTCTAACGTCAAGTCTTACGGAAGCATAGAACTTGAGTGCACGGCCGCCCGGAGTGGTCTCGGGATTACCGAACATGACGCCGACCTTCTCACGGAGCTGGTTGATAAAGATGCAGATGGTATTTGATTTAGCAACAACAGGTGCAAGCTTTCTCAATGCCTGGCTCATGAGTCTTGCCTGAAGACCTACATGTGAGTCACCCATCTCGCCCTCGATCTCAGCCCTCGGAACGAGTGCTGCTACGGAGTCGATTACTACAACATCAATGCAGCCGCTGCGCACGAGCGTCTCGCAGATCTCGAGAGCCTGTTCACCTGTATCAGGCTGTGAAAGGAGAAGGTTATCAATGTCTACGCCGATATTGGCAGCATAGTTTGCATCAAGAGCATGCTCTGCATCGATGAATGCGCATGTACCGCCCTGCTTCTGTGCCTCTGCAACGCAGTGAAGCGCTACGGTTGTCTTACCTGAAGATTCAGGTCCATAGATCTCTACGATCCTTCCTCTGGGAAGTCCGCCGATACCGAGAGCGATATCAAGCGTAAGTGCTCCGGTGGGAATGGTCTCAATATCAATATGAGTCTGATCACCGAGCCTCATTACGGCTCCCTGACCGAACTGCTTCTCTATCTGCGCCATAGCGGCGTCAAGAGCCTTCCTGCGCTCGCTCTGATCCTGTACGGGCGCAACGGCGCTCTTCGTTGAATTCTTACTCTTAGCCATAAAAGCCTCCAATCAATGCGTTGAACATTTGTTCTTATTTATGAGTTAATTCTATTGTTATGATACACTTTTGTCAACAGAATAAGTGCGACAATAATGGTACAATTTCCGACAAATCAGAACATATTGTTTTCGGGGCTTTTCAGGGATAAACCGACAATTACCGACAAAAAAGTCAGGAACCATCCTGCCTTTTTCTCATAGCAAATTGCCTTTTTATCTCAGAATCCGAGAGAATCGTTTACCAGGATCACATGGATCCTGCCTTCATGTCTTGAGAAACGCGTCATGAGGAACTGGCAGCATATCGTGTCAGGTGACTTGCAGTCAAAGCACGATCCGGTCTTCGCGCAGGGGGTGTTGAGTCCGAATCTCTGTGCATTAATGGGAGCAGCCACATTGCGTGCTCTCTTCATAGCACCGTCAACGTCACTGCAGACTTTATTCATACCTACTATAAAAAGAACTTTCTTAGGTCCCTGGCAGATAGCCGATACCCTGTTGGAATTTCCGTCGATGTTGATCATGATACCGTCTTCCGTTATCGCATTGCAGCTTGAAAGGAAGAAATCCGCGTCGTAAGCGGCCAGCATTGCGGCACGCTTATCCTGGGCAGCATCCCTGTCGATAAAATTATAGTTTCCGTTCTTCAGTGCTTCTACAAGACCGATCTCATGTACACTCATGCCGCCGCCCATTGTAACAGAGGCGCCTTCCGGAATAAGCTCAAGAGCGATCTTCTTTGCCTCTTCCGCAGAAGACGCATAGTAACCGGTCATGTTACGTGATTCGAGGCCCTTGATAACTTTCTGAGCCAGCTTCTCGTTGCGGGTGAAAATGTTCTCGTTCATGTCAGGTACCTCCAATAATTAATATCTTATGAAGCGGATTTCTTCGATCCTTTGCCGAGCCTTCCCTTGAACTTCGTGATCCAGAAATTTGCTTCCTCCATTTTGAGCAGGATAGCTATGAGGAAATAAATGATTACGGCCGTGATACCCTTTGCTCCGAAGATCATGAGCTGCTGTATCTTGCGCCCGTGTCCGGGAAAAAACTTATCAAATACGAAGCATACGGCTGCCATAACTCCGGCTGCTATAAACGATTTAATAAGGAAGTTCACAATGCCGTGAGGAGCGAGCTCTTTGCGCTTGCAGTAAAGAACTGACAGCAGGATCATCTGACACAGATTCGTTGCGGAATATGCAAACGAAAGTGACAGAGGTCCGATTCCGAGATTGATGAAAATGATGCAGAAAACCGGATTGAGAACGAGTCCGACAACACCTGCCAAAAGCGGTATGCGCGTCTGTCCTATCGCATAGAAAGCCTGATTGAACACGTGGATTACAGCCGCAGTGATTATCGCTGACGAGAATCCCAAAAGGAATATGGCTGCCGTATTTGCGTTCTTATCGGTATATCTCGATGACCACTGATAGATTGCTTTTACGACATCGAGATTCATTACCGCTATGAATGCTGCCGAAGGGATCGACAGGAAAAGAGCGTTCTTCATTGATTTGGAAAGAAGCTTAGAGCACTCCTCCATCTTATTTGAACCGTAGTCACCAGCCAGCTGAGGAGTCATGACGGTCGTGATCGCAACAACGAAAACAGAGTAAGGTATCTGCCAGATCGTGGATGCGTTGCGGTAACCGTAGATGCTTCCCTTGTCGAAGCTGTTGGCAAAGAAATTCAAAACAACGATGTTGATCTGCGTGATCGAAGCTGAAATAAGGATCGGCACAGCCCTTTTGAAAAGAGCTATGAATTCCTTGTCGGCAGGATTGAAATTGAACCTGAACTGCTTCATCTGCTTGAATCCGAAAAGGTACTGGCAGATGAAATAGATGATCGCGGATACAAGTATGCCTCCGGTAGTCATCATGAGCCTTTGTTGTGTCTGACCTCCGAATACGGCAATGGCAACAAGAACAAGAATGTTATAGATGACCGGGCCGAATGACGTGATGGTAAATCTTCTGTACGAATTTAAAACGCCATTACAGAGCGCTGCGAGCATGATGAAGAATATCTGCGGGAAAAGCATCTTGGATGCCTGTGCTGCAAGCTGAAGCGTGATGGGATTGGTATTCTTGTTCAGCGCATAAAGTGAGTAGAACTGTTCAGAAAACACCGTACCCAATGAACAGAAAAAGATCATGACGACGGATACGACAGATATAAAGATGCTTACCGTTCTTACGCCCTTCTTCTCATTTCCTGTCGCCAGCTGTGCTGAAAGATAAGGAGCAACGGTCGAATAAATGGCACCGCCTACAAGAAGGTTGTAGAACAGATCAGGGATCGTAAAAGAAAGCGTAAACGCATCACGGTAGATATCTGCGGTTGCGGGATCGACTCCGAACCTGTCGGAAACGATAATGTCTCGTAAAAGACCTGAAGCCTTGGTTATGATCAGGCCTATGCCGACAATGAGCGCGGATAATCCGAAGCTCATGCCCTTCTTTTTTGTTTGCTGCGCTGCAGGTTTACCTGAAGTACTCTCTGCCACTTATATCTTCCCTTCCAAAGCAGCGATCAGCGTTTCGATCGCGCACTCTGCTGTTTTCTTTCTGATCTCAAGACGGCCGCCTTCGAAATTACGTCTGAACGAACCTGTCCTGCCGTTGCCGTGATATCCGAAATAGACTGTTCCGACTGGCTTTCCCGGAAGATCGCCTGTAGGTCCGGCTATGCCGGTGACAGCCACTCCGAAATCACATCCGATAACGCTGCATACGCCTTCAGCCATTGCCTCAGCGCATTCTGCAGAAACCTCGGTATGCTCTTCGATCACAAATGAAGGCACACCGAGAACATTCATCTTAACGTCGTTCGTATAAGAAACCACTGAACCTTTAAAGACCTCTGACGCACCGGGAACGCCCACGATCTCCGAAGAGATCATTCCGCCTGTAAGACTTTCGGCAAAACCGAATGTCCTTACGGACTCTTTAAACAATTCCACGGCGCGTACAGCATTATCGGTCATATCAGCTGTTCCTCGACTTCATCTCAAGCCACTCGGTCTTGGTGACGAGGATCTTACGGGGCTTGCTGCCCTCGAAAGGTCCGATGATCTGCTTCTTCTCAAGTTCATCGATAAGACGTGCGGCACGGGGATAACCGATGCCGAGACGTCTCTGAAGGACTGATACGGATGCACTTCCGTTCTCTATTACGGTCTCTACGGCCTGCTCGAAAAGATCACTTGAATCACCTGATCCTCCGCCCGATGCACCGTCAGCCATTCCGCCGCTCTCAGCGCCTTCTGCAGTACGGTCGATCTCGTTGATGATGTCTTCGTCATACATTGAACCGTACTTGTTCTTCAGATATTCAACGACTACCTCAACCTCTTCGTCCTTCAGGAAGGCACCCTGGCCTCTGACAGGCTGAGGTGCGCTCATCGGAGCATAGAGCATGTCGCCCTTACCTAAGAGTTTTTCTGCACCGACATGGTCGAGGATCGTCTTTGAGTCGACACCGGATGTAACGGCGAACGCGATCCTTGAACCGATGTTAGCCTTGATGACGCCCGTGATGACGTCAACTGAAGGTCTCTGTGTTGCGATGAGCAGATGGATACCCGCAGCTCTCGCGAGAGCTGCAAGACGTGAGATATAAGTCTCGACTTCCTTTGCGGCTACGCTCATGAGTTCTGCAAGCTCGTCGATTACAAGAACGATGAAAGGCAGATGCTCGACAGTGGGATCATTTGCGTACTTTTCATTGAAACCGCTTATGTTTCTTACCTGGCCTTCTGCGAAGAGCTTGTATCTTCTCTGCATCTCCACAACGGCCCAGTTAAGAGCAGCGGCAGCTTTCTTAGGATCGGTGATGACCGGCATTATGAGGTGAGGAATGCCGTTATAAACAGCAAGCTCAACGACCTTAGGATCGACGAGGATCATGCGTACATCCTTGGGTGATGTATGCACGAGGATACTAGTAAGGATCGAATTGATACATACGGACTTACCTGAACCCGTGGAACCGGCGATCATGAGATGCGGCATCTTTGCAAGGTCGCAGTAGATCGGTCTGCCCGGTATGTCACGTCCGAGAGCAACCGTCAGAGGCGTAGCTGCCTTGAATTCCTTTGTCTCAACAAGGCCCCTCAGATGAACTGCAGTAGGCTTGTCATTAGGGATCTCGATACCGATGGCACTCTTTCCGGGGATAGGAGCTTCAATTCTTATGGAAACCGCAGCCATGGCAAGCTTGATGTCGTTCTCAAGCTGCGTAACCCTTGATACCTTTGTTCCAACCTTGAGAGTAAGCTCAAATCTGGTAATTGCAGGTCCGTGAGTTATGTTCTTTACCTCAGCCTCAATGCCGAAGCTTCTCAGAGCATCTTCAAGCTTATAAGCCTTCTCACGGAGCATAGCATCCTTGTTGCCTGCATCACGCTGTATCTCATCAGGTGAAAGCAGATTCGTAGGAGCAGGAACATATTTCCTGAGCCTGCTGTCGCGCGCCTTCTTGGCCTTCTCCCTTTCCTGGGTCTCAGCCGTGAACTCAACTCCGGGATTCTTGGTGCGTGCTGTTCCCTCGGCAGTCTTCATTATCCTGCCTTCAGTCCTGGAGAAGTTTTCAGTATCCTCTGTTCCGGCATTGATCGTAATGCGTCCGTTTGACGGAGCAGGTGCCGGAGTACGCTTCTGAGGTGCAGGTGCTGCAGAAGGCATGACAAAATCATCTTCTGCGGTGTCTGCCGCTCCGCCGAGAATGCCGGGATCAACATCAGGGCGTCTTACCCTGCGCTCTGCCTCATCAGTATAGTTGTAGCCTGAGCCCTCGGTATCGTCATCAACCTCGTAAGGATTAGCAGTATCATCATATGAATCATTTCTGTGAGACTGAGGTCTGACGTCATCCTGCGTAAGATCATAGAAATCAGGTTCTTTGCGGTCAAGATCAAGGAAATCAGGAACCTTGGGCTGCTTCCTGTTCATCATTCCGGGAATGGTGACAGCATCTGCAGTATATTCAAAGTTAGCCGCAGGAGACTCACCGTCTCTTACGTTGTATTCTTTCTCGTTATATGTGAGCTTGGACGGATCTGTCTTGCCGACGGCATTGGCATCTCCGGTCATTCTTGCAACATCGACAAATCCGGTCCTGCTGTCGATCGGGAGAGTCGAATCAAAAGCATCCGGCCTGCCGTAAGGCGAAGGACCGAGAGGCTTTGTTGAATTGCTTGCAGGCATGCGGCTCTTTGCAGGGATTATTGAAGTCGCAGGAGCACTGCTGTCACCGTAGATGATCGCAACTCCGCTCCTGGGACGATTGCCCTGAGGCTGAGGTCTTCCGGCCGGACGGTTAAACTGTTCCTTGCCGGAATAAATGGTATAAGCAGGATCGTTTCTGTGATTGTCCTTCTTTGATACAACCGTCTTATAGACTTTGTTGGAAGCCGTGCTTATAGCCTTGTATGTCTTCTTTGCCGTTGCCTTGAGAGACACGCGGAAAACAAGGATTATCTGTGTAATGATGAAAACTATGTTGGCGAGGATCGCGATGATCTTTCCCGTTACCTCGTTGAGTGCGACAGCTATTGAGCCTCCGATGATTCCGCCGGGGAAAACCGTGGGGGAACCGGGTCTGCAGATGAGTGCCTGATTGCCTCCTGACTGCCAGAGAGTTCCCAAAGCTTTGACAGCCGAGACCTTGCCGTCTTCAAGCGTGCTTATCTCCCTGAAGTAATCGAAATCCATCGTCATCATGGCGAGGAGTGCCGAAAAGCTTACGAGGAGCAGTATGACCGACCTGACTCTGACGCTTGATACACCCTGTCTCTTTTCGAAAAAGACATCAAGTGCCGCATAAAGGATATAAAGCGGGATTGCATATGCCATGCATCCGATAAGACCGAAAAAGACGGTCTTCACGAAACTTCCGATGATACCTGTCAGACTTACCGGCAGGTAGAAAATGAGGATAATGGCTGCTGCTACAAAGAACAGCACCAGACCGACTATTTCCTTTTTGTTCTCAAACCTGCTCAAATGCCGAACCTCCTGGCCGCTTTGTAGATAAGCACAAGCGTTTTCGCATCTTCTATTTTACCGCTTTCAGCCATTTCAAGAGCAGATTTAAGCGGACATTTTACCGTTCTCAGATATTCGTTTGCGTCAGGGTTTCCGCCCGTAAACACAAGATCAGTGGCAATATAAAGATTGATGATCTCTGAGCAGTAACCGGGAGTTGCAGCCATTCTTCCGACATGTTCTATCTTCCCTGCCGTAAAGCCGGTCTCCTCGGTGATCTCTCTCGTTGCGCACATAAGGGGCTCTTCACCGGGTTCAACCTTGCCTGCGGGAGCTTCGGTCATGACGGTTTCAAAAGGACTCCTGAACTGCTTAACAAAATAGCAGTTGAGTTCTTCATCAACGGGAAGTATCGCACAGCCGCCGTGATGCTTGACTATCTCCCTGTGGCTGGTTGCGCCTTCAGGTGTGGTGATCGTCTTGACCTCAACCTCAAAAACCTTACCGGTAAACTTTGTTTCCTTAGACACCGTCTTTTCAAAGAGCATGTCATCAGAACAATCTATTCTGCCCATTCCTTTGTATCGCCTCTTTATTTGAATTTGCGGCTTTCAGCAACCGCAAGCTCATCACATCTGTTGTTGAGCTCATCGTCTGCATGGCCTTTTACCTTGCTGAAAGTAACCTTGTGAGTTGCGGTAAGCACCGCAAGCTCTTTCCAAAGATCAGAATTGGCAACTTCAGCCTTTGCGCTGTTCTTCCAGCCGTTTGTCATCCATTTGCCAAGCCAGTTCTGATTGAAAGCATTTACGACATATGCGCTGTCACTGTAGATGGTGACGTTGCAGGGACGAGTCAGAGCACGGAGTCCGTTGATGACACCTGCAAGCTCCATCCTGTTGTTAGTGGTGTTGGCCTCACCGCCGGAAAGCTCCTTTTTGTAGTTTCCCGCAATAAGGATCGCAGCCCAGCCTCCGGGACCCGGATTGCCTGAGCATGCGCCGTCAGTGTATATGGTTACGTCCGTCAATGCACCCATCTGAGGTTATTTCCTGCCCCGCATGATGAGTGTCTTGTCATAAGCTGCAGTTACGGACTTTATGACCGCATTGCGGAAACCGTTCTCCTCAAGTGCCATAACGCCTGCGATCGTGGTTCCTCCGGGTGAGCAGACCATGTCCTTAAGGACTGCGGGATTCGTTCCGGTATCAAGGCAAAGCTTGCCTGAACCCATAACAGTGCCTGCAGCGATCTTGAGAGCGTCATCGCGCTTGATGCCGAGGCTTACGGCTGCATCTGCCATAGCTTCGATGAAGAGCATGACATAAGCAGGACCGGTGCCGGATACGCATCCGATGGCATCAAGGGTCTTCTCATCGCAAAGGATAGATGTTCCGCATGTATCAAGGAGTTCTTTTACGAACTTTGTCTCATCTTCGGAAAGACCGACGGGGCAAACGGCTGAAACACCGCAGCCTACCTGAGCGGGCGTGTTGGGCATGATCCTTACGAACTTCCTGCCGGCTCCGAGGATACCGGAGATCCTCTCGCAAGTAACGGCAGCAGCGATCGAAAGAACTATTGCGCCATCCTTGAGGCACTCGCTGACATCTTTGAGAGCGGGATCAAAATGCTGGGGCTTTACGGCCATGAGCACGTAGTCCGCATCCTTTACACAGGTCTGAACGCTTCCTGAAGTGTTGCATCCGAGTTCTTCGGCGACTGCATCCATCGCCTCAAGCCTTACATCAAAGCAATATGCCTCCGAAGCCTTAACTGCGCCGCCCCTGATGAAGCCGCCAAGAAGAGCCTTGCCCATGTTGCCAGTACCGATAACAGCAAGTTTCATATCGATCCGCTCCTTTTATTATTTATAATACGAATGGACAAATGATACCATTGACCTTGACATAGTGCAAACCAACGATTAAACTATCTAACGTTTTACAGGGGTATAGTTTAGTGGTAAAACGAGGGTCTCCAAAACCTTTGATGTGGGTCCGATTCCTACTACCCCTGCCAAATCAAAACCGCCTTCAAGCTGAAGGCGGTTTTTTGTTGGCTTTTTATTGTTGTTTCAGCGGATCAGGCTGCAGATGAAGCCGTTGTGGATTCAGCAGCCGGAGCTGTCGTATCAGCGGCAGAAGCTGTTGTTTCAGCTGAAGGAGTTGCAGTCTCTAAAGGAAGTGTGGTCTTGATCTGCTCAGGCTTCAGAGCCTTAAGCGGAAGGACCTCAAGCTTCATGTAAGCCTGCTGGCCGGCGATGTTCTCTACGGAAAGCTTGAATGCTATGTCGCCTCTTGCCGTGTAAAGACCTTCCTTGTTGGATACCGCAGCAGTGTCCATGAGGATCGATACCGCACTGGTAAAAGGAACGTCTGCAAAAGTACAAAGAACTGCACCGAAATGGACCATCATCATGGACAGGTGTGAATTGTCATAAGTGCAGTAAATGCACATTCTTGTAAGCTGACCGTCAGTAATGCGGGTGTTGGCCTCAACGAGAACATTCTCAAGTTCCTCTGTAGCTGCATATGTCTTTACGAAAGGCTTAAACCTGGCGTTGAGTTTTGCCTGATATTCAGGTTCTACCTCGCCCTTGATGCTCCAGATCTCCTTGATCGAATTCTTGTCGACAAGCTTGAACTGAGGCGTAAGCGTCGTGTACTGCGACTGCATACGTGTGGAAATGTCTGTCTTTTCAAGCTTTTCGTTAAAAGTTTCGAGAGTATATCCGAAAGAAGGCGTGCAGACCGTCGGGATGACATAGAACAGGATAGCTCCGATGATTATCGCGTAGATCAGAACGATCATGATCGCCGGAATGGGATCCTTCTTTGCCTTAGAAGCAGACTTCTCATCCTTCTCTTCTTCCTCTTCTTCGTCGGAATCCTCAGTCTCTTCTGCTTCGGAAATCTCGGTTTCAGGATCTTCGGTTACTTTTGTTTCAGTTTCATCGATATCTTCAGAAGAAAGTTCTGCCTCTTCTTCAGAGATCAGTGCCTTTTCAGCCTCTTCTTCCTTTACGGATTCAGCGCTGTCCTTGACAGCTTTCTTCTTATTCTCATCTATTGCCATGGTGTATCCTCCATTCAAACGTTGCTATTATAAAGTAAAGCAGGAACTTGTGAAAGGGTTATAATATAACAAATTGGTCTAAGGGGTGACTTATATGCCGCATGTGCTTATATCAGGAGGTTCAAGGGGAATCGGCAAAGCTGCCGTCCTTCTTTTCGCAGATAAGGGGTGGTCTGTCACCTGCCTTTATAATTCAACCGTACCTGACTTAGGCGATGACATCTGCAAGATCAGATGCGATGTCTCGGATGCCGAAAGCACGGCCGCAGCTGTTAAAGAAGCCGAACAGCGTTTCGGTCCCGTAGACTGCCTTATCTCCAATGCCGGAATATCAGTAAAAGGTCTTGCCCAGGATTTCGGAGCAAGTGATTACAGACAGGTCATGGACACAAATTTCGGCGGACTCTTCAACCTTGCAAACGCTGTCATTCCCGGCATGGTATCCAGAAAGCGCGGCGTCATCACAGCAGTATCCTCAATGTGGGGACAGACCGGTGCTTCGTGCGAAGCTCTCTACTCTGCAAGCAAAGGTGCCGTTGATGCATATGTAAAATCACTCGCAAAAGAGCTCGGTCCTTCAGGCATCCGCGTTAATGCCGTATCCCCCGGAGTCATAGAAACCGACATGCTCAAGGACTACTCACCTGACGATCTTGCTGAGCTCCGAGAGGAGACCCCGCTCGGCAGACTCGGTTCTCCTGAAGATGTCGCAAAGGCACTGTTTTTCTTATCTTCCGCCGAAGCTTCCTTCATCACCGGACAGATCATCGGCGTAAACGGCGGCTTCCTCATTTGATAATATCAATTGAAAACCCGTTTAAAATCTTCTAAAATAGTTGAGTTATTTACATTTTTGCAAGCTTTCTGACAACAGACGCTAATCAAGGAGAACTGTCATGCCTACAAACAACAGCTACTCGAAAATCACGCCCGATATCGAAAAACTGGCAAAAATATGTGCAGCAAACGAGATCGATGTCGATCTCTACTCTCAGTACGACGTAAAAAGAGGACTCCGTGACATTAACGGAAAAGGTGTTCTCACCGGTCTTACGCGCATTTCTGAGATCAAAGCCACCGAAATCGTAGACGGCAAGAGCGTTCCCGCTGAAGGTGAACTTTTCTACCGCGGCATCAACGTAAAAGACCTCATCGCAGGCCAGGGCGATGACATGCATTTCGGATTTGAAGAAGCAACCTATCTGCTTCTTTTCGGTAAGCTTCCCACAAAGGAACAGCTTCACGGTTTCTGCAACATCCTTGCAGACTCCAGATCGAGAATGCCGAAGAACTTCTTCCGTGACGTAATCATGCAGAAGCCTTCTTCCGATCTCATGAACAATATCGCACGTGCGGTATTAAACCTTTATGCATACGATTATCAGCCGATGGATGTTTCCATCCCTAACGTTTTGAGACAGTCACTCGAGCTGATCTCCATCTTCCCTCAGATCGCAGTACACAGCTACGATGCTATGAAGTACTACCTCGACAGGGATTCTCTCATCGTTCACAGACCGAAGCAGGGACTCTCCACTGCCGAGAACATCCTCTACATGCTCAGATCAGACAACAAGTTCACTCCGCTCGAAGCGAAGATCCTTGACGTTTCTCTCATCCTGCATGCCGAGCACGGCGGCGGTAACAATTCCACGTTCACCACGCATGTTGTTACAAGTTCAGGAACAGATACGTATTCTTCCGTTGCAGCTTCCCTCTGCTCTCTCAAGGGACCCAAGCACGGCGGCGCAAACATCGCTGTCGTTAAGATGTTTAAAGAGATCAAGAAAGCCGTTAATGACTGGGAAGACGACGACGAGATCCTCAGATATCTCGAGCGGATCCTTCACAAGGATGCTTTCGACCGCACCGGTGTCATCTACGGAATGGGTCATGCCGTTTATTCGATCTCAGATCCGAGAGCACAGATCTTCAAGAACTATGTCCGTGAGCTTTCTGCCGAAAAGGGACGCAGCGCAGAATTCAGGTTCTATGAAAAGGTCGAGCGCCTTGCTGCAGAGCTTATCGCAGCCGAAAGACACATCTACAAAGGCGTTTCCGCAAACATCGATTTCTACAGCGGTTTCGTATATTCAATGCTCGGACTTCCTCTCGAGCTCTACACTCCCCTGTTCGCCATCGCCCGCATATCCGGATGGTCAGCGCACAGACTTGAAGAACTCAACGGCCACGGCAAGATCATACGTCCGGCATACCGTTGCGTTCAGGACAGAGTCGACTACGTTCCGCTTGACGAAAGAGAATAAATCATAAAAATGTTAAGACCCCGCGCTACTGACTAACGCGGGGTCTTTTCTGGCTTTTCAAATGTTGATAAAGAAAGGATAAGGCTTAAGCCTTATTTTCCTCTCAGTTGTTTTCTTCTTCGATCTTTCCGAAAAGATTGAGCCTGAACAGCATTGCCTCATCATCAGGGTCAGAGCATGCGATCTTTGCGTGGCATAAAACGCCGCCCTCGATGAGCTTCATGATGCCTGTGATCTGGCTGAGCTTGCTCTTAAGGTTGAAACGGTCGCCTTCATCTGTATAAAGGATTACGCTGCCCTTGCATTCGTCGAGAGCTTTCATAAGAGTAGCAATATCAATGTTATCCAAATAAAAAGTTTTCATAAGTAATACCTCCTTTTAGGTATATATCATTTCTGTCCGAATTCCTTGGTCATCCTTTGGACAGCCTTATGTTACTTTTCCTCGAGATTTTTCTCAATTGACTCTGTGTATAAATTGCACAACCGACATAGTTAGTTTTTGTGCATATTGTCAACAAGGTGATTGCCGGCCTTTATGTTATCGAAGAAGCTTAAACCCAATGAAATCAGTACTTAATGGCCTCGATGAGCTCATCGTTCTCGTCGTAGATGTAGATGACGCCATGCTTGTCATCGTCGCAGTCAGGTACCTTCTCAACGCTTCCGACCTTCTTTCCCTTGTACATGTCGCCTTCCTTGGGAATTCCGGATCCGTTGTCAGAGCCCTGATCATTGCTCTTTGATTCTGCCGTAGTAGCTTCTGTGGCCTGGCTTGCTGCTGCCGCAGTGGTTGCCGCTGTAGTTGCAGCTGTTGTCGGCTTGTTCTTGTCTCCGCCGCATGCGGAAAGGCAGAATGCTGAAGCAATCGCTGCAGCCATTACGATTATTGAAATCTTCTTATTCATATAAAGAATCCTCCGTTATGTGTGTGTTTCCGGCAAGATATCTGCCGTAAATCGAATGAAAGGGTATCATTCTTATCTTTTCAAATCAATATTAAAACAGAGGCATTATCAGATCAGGGTTACTGACCGGCAGCCTGAGACGAAGCTTTTGCATCGTCAACCGCCTGCTCCAGGCTCACCGCCCTGACATAATCCACAACTCTGTTGACCCATACTCCGTAGCCGTCAATGTTCAGATGCACATAGCCGTCGCTGCAGTATGACTGATTCAGATTACCTTCTCCGTCCATAAGCGGCGTGCTTATGTCAATATAGAAAACATTGCTGTGAGAATTTGCATACTCCATCATGAGGTTGTTGAGCTCATTGATCTTGTCATTTGAAAGGCTGTCAGCATTCTTCGTACCGCGTCTCGGAGTGGTCGACTGGATGTAGATCACAACTCCCGGGTTTTCCTGCTGAATGCCTTCGATATATGCTTTGTATTTCTCAGCTACGGCCGGTGCCTGCGCTCCCATGAGGTCGTTGGTTCCCATCATGATGAGAGCACGCTTGGAACCCGCTTTCTTTACGAGTTCTTTTGCCTGCAGCTGTTCATCCTTGTATTTGAGCATGTATCCGTTAAGCTTGGACTTGTCGGAATTAAACGTATAGCTGACTTTTGCAGCGACAAGCGGACCACCCAGATAATCCTTGCCCTTGGCATTGAAATACATCGTAAGGCCTTCTGACGTGGAATTACCGATGAATACGGCCTTCGAAAAGAAATCGTTAACGGAGATATCCGTCAGCTGTCCGCCTGCTGCAGGATCGAAAAAGTAAACTATGCCGTTGATCCTTATATAACCTGTCTTCTTCTCACCTGTTGAAGGATCATGACAATATACGCCATTGTTCTCATATCTCATGGGGTAAGAAGCGCCGACTTCAGCATTGTATTCAGCAGAAACCGCAGTGGAATTGCCTGCAGGATCTGCCGTGCCCGTACCGGGAGTCTGGTTACCGCCATCCGATGCGGCTGCTGTTGTAGCCTCCGTCTCACTGCTTTCAGTTGTCGTGGCAACCGTGGTAATGGGAGCCGAGGTTTCGGAAAACGCGGGTTGTTTTTTTGCTCCGCCGCATGCACTAAGGCAGATAGCGGATGAGATCAATGCCGTGAACAATATCGTACGTTCCTTATTCATTTAAGGAAACCTCCGTCAGATTAAGTTTTACAGGAAACTACGCAGCTTCAGTCGCAGTAGTTTCGGTCTTGGCAGCTTCGGAATTCTTCTTTGCCTGCGCTATGGCATTGTTCATGTGCTGTTTCCTGACATAATCAACCACCGTATTGACCCAGACTTTGTAGCCCTTCATGTTGAGATGGACATAGCCGTCGCTGCAGTATTCCTTTTTCATGTTGCCGTCTTTGTCCTTAAGCGCAGTGCTGATATCGATAAAGTAGACACCGCTTTTTGAATCGGCATAAGATTTCATGAGTTTGTTAAGCTCAACGATCTTATCGTTGGACAGGTTCTTTACATTCTTCGTACCGCGCCTCGGAGTGGTCGACTGAATGTAGATGACGACTCCCGGATTCTCCTTCTGAATGCCTTCGATATATGATTTGTATTTCTTTGCTACGGAAGAAGCGCCCGTACCGACGAGATCATTGGTACCCATCATGATCAGAGCGTATTTGGAACCTGCCTTCTTGACCAGGGCCTTTGCCTGGAGCTGAGATCCCTTATACTTGAGCATGTATCCGTTGAGCTTTGCCTTATCAGAATTAAATGTATAACTGACCTTGGCAGCTACCAGCGGCCCGCCCAGATAATTCTTTCCCTTGGAATTGAAATAAGTCGTAAGGCCTTCGGATGTGGAGTTGCCTATAAACACTGCCTTAGAAAAGAAATCATTTACCCTGAAATCGGTAAGCTTACCGTTCTTGGATGAATCGAAATAATATGATAATCCGTTGATCTTTATCCAGCCGGTTTTCTTCTTGCCGGTCTTGGTATCGTAGTAATAAACCGCATTGTCCTCATATCTCAGCGCGCTATAAGCACCTGATGAGGCTTTGCTGTTATTATCAGTTGTAGTACCGTCAGCCTCTTTGGTCATGGAAGCTTTTTCCTGCTGGCTTACTATTCCCGATACATTTCCGGGAAGACCTGAATCCTTTTCAACCAATATGATCTGGATCGCCTCAACCTTTTTCGACAGTCCGACAGTACCGCTTACCTCTCCATTTTTGGCCCAATTCAGCCAGCCGTATGTTGCGGTCTTTGTCCTGTAGCATACGTCGTAATGCTTTGCAGCTTCTCCTGTCAGCTCGATCTTGATTGCTTCCAGACGCTTGGATGCAGTGCCTGCCTTCTTGCCGTCAGCAACCCATGACTTCCACTTGCTGCTTCCCTGGCTCAAGACCTGATATCTGATGCCGCCCTCGTACTCTTTTCCCGAAAGCTTGATCTTTATGGTCTCGATCTTCTTGCCGCTTACTGCAGAAGTCATCTGGCCCTTGCTCTTCCAGCCGTTCTTATTTCCGTAAGTCTTGTCGCCGGTCTCATAATAAACGTGCAGGCCGTCTGAAGCAGCGTCACGCTTGTCGATCTCTATATAGCTTTTGGCACCTGTTACATCCGCCAATACCCTGCTTCTCGCGGGAACGGCGTTGAAAGAAACAATCATCGCGCAGGCCATGGCGGCTGCGGAAATCAATATATGTGTGTGTTTCATTAGAAAACCTCTTCCCCAAATATACGGTCATTCTATCACTATTTTTTTTTAACAATAGGAAAGCCGCAGAATTGCCACACTGCGTAAAACAACGGTAATGAAAACAAAAGAGCAGCACTCCTGCTGCTCCTCAAAATGATGATCTAAAATGTATTACCCTTTTCTTGAATAATCCGTTCCGTTGAATGACTCGTAAAGGCTGATTATCTCAGGCTTGAGCGAGACGAAGATCTTTGAAAGATGCGGGTCGAAATGCGAACCTCTCTCATCGTGGATGATCTTGAACGCGTCATCGTAGGACATCGGTTCCTTGTAGTATCTCTGGCTTACGAGTGCATCGAAAACGTCGACCAGCGCCATGATCCTTGCCTCGAAAGGTATCTGCTCACCTCTTAAGTGATCGGGATAACCGCTTCCGTCATACTTCTCATGGTGATAATGAGCGACGTTGGTTGCGACTCTGACGAATTCCTTATCATCAACGTCCGCAAGGACCTTGCTCACTATCTCGGCGCCCTTTGCGGCATGGGTCTTCATCTCGTCGTATTCCCAAGGTTTAAGGCCTGATGCCTTCTTTAGTATCGCATCGGAAACTCCGATCTTGCCGAGGTCATGGAGAGGTGCGGAGTTAACGACGGCATCCCAGTAATTCTCTGACTGGTTGTAATCGTTAAGCGTTCTGAGATGCTCGATAAACAGTGCGCAGCAAGCCGTTGTCCTGTTGATGTGACCGCCCGTGGAGTTGTCTCTTGATTCGATCATGGCTGCCATGCCGAGGATAGTGGAACTCTGAAGTGACTTGAGTTTCTTGGCTGCCTTAGTAGCCTCTCTCTGGAGCCTTTCTCCCTTGAAGCTCAGCTGCTCGATCCTTGCCTGCTGGTCAGTATCATCAATGAGTTCAACAAGGTAACCCTCGATCCTGTGCTGGCTGCCGTAATGGATAAGGCTCATCTCGCAGCTTAAGTGCTTACGTTCTTCAGGATTACGGTCGTTGATGACGATATCATTCTTAACGTACTTCTTCGTGACATCATCCTTGTCGGCATACATGCTCGTGTCGTGAACCCACTTGAGAAGGCCCTTCAGAGCATAGTTGTCAGGATTGAGTCTTGAGTCGATCGAGGCAGATTCAAGTTCCGGGAAGAAATTGTATGCCATTAAATTGCATCCCATGAAGTTGTAGTTTCTGTCGAGAGCGATATAAGCGTAATTGTTGATCTCATCGATCTTCTCCTGAACGCTAAGCGTAACGTCATAGAGAGCCATCCTCTTGGATGAGTAATTGAGCATCAGTGCACATGCGAGGTAGAAGAACGGAAGCAGTTCATATCTCAGATCGATGATGAGCTCGGTAATGTAGACGACGAATACCATGAACATCATTCCGACAAAGAATATCATCGTTTTGAATGAAGCCTTGCGTCTTCCGGTGTATGTCAGGACCGTAAAGAAGATGGACAGCGCCATCTCAACGCCCAATATGATGAACCTTGCATAATAGAAAGGTCCGGGTGTCGTGATGAGAGCCGCCGGCGGACCCGGATCGAAAACAACGTCAGCATAGTAGAACGTGTACTTCTCACTGAGCATTACCGTGATGTACAGGAGAATGTTGAAGAATGCCATCGTAAACGTGAACCAGTCAGGGATCTTCGACTTGGAGAACTCCACCAGCTTCAGCATTACGATAAACGGAAGGAATATCCCTCCGAGATATGCAAGTGCATTGGCAATGAAAGCAGTATCAACGGTGCGTGCCGTCGAAAGGAAGAAATATCCTACGTTGCTTATGAACAGTGTGACTGAAAGGAGTATTTCCAGAAGATTGTTGCCGCGCTTGGAATAGTAGACCAATACAACAAGGCTGAGCAAACCCAGCAGAACGATAAAACCAAGAATGTTGGTATATATCCCAGCCATAACAACCCCAACGATAGTCTTCTATCATTGTCAATTTTAACTCATTTTCGCTAATTAATGTTAACTATTTTGTGCTATTGTTTTAAATATCAGGAAATAATTATTTTAGGAGCAGCAAAATCCGTGCCGTCAGTTAAGGACAGATTTCTTTCAATGCTGATCAACAGCAGTGACTATATTTCGGGAGAATCCGCCAGCAAGGCTTTAGGGGTCTCCCGCGCCGCAGTCAATTCAGCGGTCATGAGTCTTCGCAGTGACGGTTACGGAATAGACTCTTCCACCAACCGCGGTTATCTGCTGACAAACCGTCCCGACCGCCTTGATAACGGCAGCATCGGCGCTTTCCTGCCCGGCGAGCGCATGGACCGGATTACCGTCCTCCCTGTCGTTGATTCCACGAACACTTACTGCAAGGACCTTGCACGCAAAGGTGCTCCTTCGGGAACCGTCGTCATATCAGACTGTCAGACCGGAGGAAAAGGCCGCCGCGGAAGAAGCTTTCTGTCGCCTTCGGGAGTCGGTCTTTATTTTTCTTACCTGATGAGACCTGATTCCGGGATCGAAAGAATAAGCGAGATCACCTGCTGGACTGCGGTAGCCGTCTGTGAAGCGATCAGAGACTGTTACGGACTTGATTCAGAGATCAAATGGGTAAACGACATCCTCATGAACAGGATGAAGATCTGCGGCATACTGACCGAGGCATCTTTCGAAGCCGAGAGCGGCACGGTCGACAGCCTCGTAATCGGCATCGGCATCAACGTCAACGAGAAAAGATCCGATTTCCCTGAAGAACTTGAATCCATCGCCTCTTCAATCTCGATCGAAAACGGCGGAAAGACATTCATGCGTTCAGAGCTTGCAGCCGCGCTGATCAAAAGGCTTGATGCGCTTGCTTCATCCTGGCCCGGCTCTCACGATGATTATCTTGATTCATACCGCAGTCACTGCATCACTACCGGAAACAGGATCGCTGCCTATACCACCGTTGCTGGCGAATCCGAAGCAAGGACCGGCGAAGCAGTTTCCATCGGATCCGACTTCTCACTGGAAGTAAGATTTGACGGTTGTGATGAGATCACAAGCCTCAAGAGCGGAGAAGTCAGCGTCAGAGGGCTTTACGGCTACACCTGATCAGACGGTTATAAACGCCTTTACCCTTTCATACTTTGCATCACCTATGCCTGATACTTTCTTTAAGTCATCAGGCTTTTTAAACGGATTTTTGCTCCTGTAATCGATTATGGCTCTGGCCGTAGCCTCCCCTACTCCCGGCAATGTTTGTAGAGCTGCCAGATCCGCGGTATTGATGTTCACCTTCCCTGCAGTCTTTGTCTGAGAAGCATCCGCACCTGAACCCCAGATAAAGCTGTCTTTACCGCGTATCACGCCGGCATCGTTTGCATTGCCGTTTTCGGCCTCTTTTACCGTCGGGATGTAGAACGACATGTTGGAATTGATCTCATAGACGAGGTTCATGCTGGTAACTGCGGCGTCATTTGCAAAGCCGCCCGCCTTTTCGACCGCATCATTAAGGATCGTGCCTTTGACAACGGTGTATACTCCGGGACTTTTGACCGCTCCGCAGATATATACCTGAACCGTCTGTGCGGGTTCTGTCTGTGTTGTTACCGAAGATTTGGAAGCAGCCGCCGTTTCGGAAATTGAAGGCTGAACAGTTTCCTGAGCCGTTACGGCCGTCACTTTGCCGCTCCTGTATGTCCTTATGAAATAGTCCGCATTCCCCTTCAGGACAGTCTTGTACACGAAAGCAAAGCCCGCTATCAGCACGAATGCTGCGGGATAAAGGAACGGTTTGAACTTTCTGATATTTCGTAACATGCCAAAAGCATATCACGCCCGGGAGCCTAATTTTACCGACAAATACCGACAAAAGCCGACAATGTGAACATCCGCTCAGTAGATCACCGGGATCTTCATATCCCCGCTGATACCGTATTTTTTGCGGAACTCATCAATGTCTCCGGAAGCACGGATCAGCATGATGTCCTCAAACACGCCGCTCTGGCGGTTCTTAAACCCTGCGACTTTTTCGCCCGTGCAAATGGAGGACCTGATAACAGGCTCCCATTCATCCAAAGAGTAAGTTGGAGTTTTTCTGCCGAACATAGGGCAGGATTATTCGGCTCTGCCCTTCTTTTCCCAGAGGGTGGAGATATCGTAGTTTGCGCGCTCCTCGGGATGGAAGATGTGTACGACAACATCCTTGAGATCGATAAGGATCCAGCGGTCGCCTGACCTGCCCTCGATGTGATCTGCAAAGATATTGCATTCGTTCTTGAGCACGTATTCGACTTCGTCGGCGAGAGCCTTGATCTGTGTCGTTGAATTACCGCTGCAGATTACGAAATAATCCGCGAGTGTGGTCTTACCCGTGACATCGATGGTCTCGATATCGATACCCTTCTTTGAATCCAATATTGTTACGATCTTCTCGGCAAGTTCTTTGCTGTCCATCCGGTATCTCCTTATTAAATGATCGGGCCGATGCCCGTCCTTGTTATTATTTAATCCCTAAATCGCGAAGCATGTCAACAGTGGCGGGGTGAGTCTGTCTTCCCTGTCTGTCGAATTTCCCCTTTATCGCGAGAGCTGTCAGGCGCACGGCTTCATCGAGGTCAGTCTGAGCGGCTGCTCTGATCGGTGAAAGATCCATGTACTGTCTGGCAGGCTCGATCTTATCCGCAAGATAAACGATCTTTTCGAGAGAAGACATGCCGCCTCTGCCGGTCGTGTGGTAGCAGATCGCATCAAGGATCTCCTTATCCTTCTCGCCGAAGCCGTCATGAGCGAAGATCGCTCCGGCAGGCGCATGAAGGAGTTTTTTCTCCGTAAACAGGTCACCGCTGTATTCAGCAGCCATTTCCTTCTGGCTGTCCTCGGCAAGTTCCTTTGCACAGTCGTGAAGCGCTCCTGCGATGAGTGCCTTGTCAGGGTCTGCACCGAACCTTACGGCCAGTTCCGCCGAAAGATAACCTACGTTCAGTGTATGAAGAAGTCTCTTCTCTCCAAGGTAAGGATACATCCATACCGCAGATTCGAAGAAGCGCTCTTTTGCGTCATCGCTTACGCCTGTGAGCTTTGTTCTTCCGGTATAAAGCTCATGCCTTGCAATGAACTCCCTTGCAGCATCGGGAACGCTTGAAAAATCACCGCTGCTGAGGATCTCATGGGAAGAACACTCAAAGCCGTTGAGCCTGAATGTCTCAACCTTTCCTCCGAGGTTTTCCCTGACGGATTCTGCGGCCTTTTCGACGTCAACGCCGTCACCGGGCCTTTCAGCGGCAAGAAGAGTTGCGTGTCTTAAGATCTCTTCCGGCTTGTACCAGGTCTCAAAGGTTCCGAGCGTGTCAGAACCCATAATCCAATAGTACTCGTGCGGGCCTTCAGCCTTTTTCTTCTTGACTCCCTGTTCCAGGAGGAACTCTGTCATGTATTCGGGATCAGTCATAATCTCGAGCGTCATGAAAGTATAGCTGATGCCCTTTATGCCGAATTCGGCATCGCAGACATAGACTTTATCGAGCTTTCCTGACTCCGTGAGCTCATCACAGACCGCTTTGGTCATGTAATAACGGTACGGCGCCGGGAGCGTCATGGAATAGCGCTTGAAGTTGTTTCTGACTGAAGGAACAACGATAACGCAGTCAACATATCCCGAAGCCAGGGCATCCCTGACCAAAGCAATGTGACCTTTATGAACCGGATCGAATGATCCGCCGTATATGCCTATATTCATTTATTGTTCAGAGTGCGTCCGATGTCTGTTCTGTAATGCATGTCCTTGAAGGAGATCTTCTTTACTCCCTCGTATGCGGAATCGATGGCCTCGTCAGGTGTTTTGCCTTCACCGTAAACGCAGAGTACACGTCCGCCGCTGGTAACGAGCTTTCCGTCATCGGTAAGCTTTGTGCCTGCCTGGAATACAGTATGACCGCACTCCTTGATGCCGGTGATCTCATAGCCCTTCTGATAGCTCAGAGGATATCCGCCTGAAGCCATAACGACTACGCATGAGCAGCAGTCCTTCCACTTGATGTCGATCTTGTCGAGATTGCCGTCGATGCAGGCATCGATGATGTCCATGAAATCAGTTTCGAGCCTGGGAAGTATTGCCTGAGCCTCGGGATCGCCGAATCTGCAGTTGTATTCAACTACCTTGGGTCCCTCGGGTGTAAGCATGAGACCGAAATAGATAACGCCCTTGAAAGGTCTGCCTTCGGCAATAAGAGCCTTCATAGTGGGCTCAACGATCTCATCGTAGATCCTCTTGTTGTCAGCGTCTGTAAGGTCAGCACCGGGTGTAACAGCGCCCATTCCGCCCGTGTTGAGGCCTTCGTCGTGGTCGTTTGCTCTCTTATGGTCACGTGAAGAGATCATGGGAACGCAGGTCTTGCCGTCTGCGAATGCAAGCAGCGTCATTTCAGGACCTGTCATGAATTCCTCTATGACTACGGTGTTGCCTGCACTGCCGAACTTGTGATCAGACATCATCTCGTGAACTGCAGTCTTAGCTTCCTCAATGGTCTGGGCAATGATTACGCCCTTTCCGAGGGCAAGTCCGTCAGCCTTGATGACGATAGGAGCCTTCTGACTGTCAAGATATTCAATGGCCTTTGCTTCATCATCGAAAAGCTCATATTTTGCCGTGGGAATGTTGTATTTCTTCATGAGGCCCTTGGAGAAAGCCTTGGAACCCTCAATGATCGCAGCGTTGGCGTTAGGTCCGAAAGCTCTAAGGCCTGCTTCCTGCATCTTATCTACCATTCCGAGTACGAGCGGATCGTCAGGTGCAACGAAAACAAGGTCAAACTTCTCTTCTTTTGCATATTCGACCATGGCTTCGACATCGGTAGCGCCGATATTCTTGCAAGTCGCGATCTCTGCTATACCGCCGTTACCGGGAGCGCAGTAAAGCTCCGTAACCTTGGGACTCTTCTTAAGAGCAGTGCAGATCGCATGTTCTCTTCCGCCGCCGCCGACAACCAGTACCTTCATAACAGATCCTCCGATAAGATGGATTAATAACAAAAATGCGCACGGAAACCGTGCCATAAAATCATATCACAAATCGGGCGATTTTGATGTCCTTACAGCACGAATTCCATGCCGTATTTGAGGACCCTGAAGCCCATCTTTTCATAAAAAGACTTGGCCGCGTCATTTCCCTCCCAGACGTTGAGGGTCAGGTCATAGCAGCCGTTCTTTTCGGCAAAGTCCTTTACATGGCTGAAGATCTCGGTGCCGACATGTTTTCCGCGGGCAGCCTCATCGACGCAGATATCGTCAAGATAAAGCGTTTTAACGGGCTGGAGCGAATGTCCGTGCTTCTTCTCGAAGACCGAAAAGCAGTATCCCAGAAGGACATCTGAATTAACATCCTCATAGCACACGAATACGGGAGTCTCGTCACTCTTAATGATGGCTTCGATCTCCTCGTCACTGTACTTTCTCTTTCCGTGAATAAAAAGATCAGGTCTAATGTCCGCGTGGACATTATTGACCTGATACAGAAGTCTTGCGATCTCGGGAATATCCTTTGTAACAGCTCTTCTTACAAACATCTGTTACTTGAGATAATGCATCCACTTTGCTCCGGGGATACCGGCAATGAGATGCTCGATGTCCTTATGAGCGATCGAATTAACGATAACGGCTCCGTCAAGATGAACGGTTTCATATTCGGAGAAAGCCGTAACGGGGATCTCGGGTGCCCTTACCACGATTGAAGCCTTTACGTCATCATAAGATGCAACAGCCTCGCCCTTGTCTTCCCAGAGTCTGGAATCAGGCATCTTATCGCCTGCTGCAGCCTCAAGGATGTCGCCGCATACAGCGGAAGCCGTGGGGATCGCGCCTGCGCCCTGTCCGTAGAACAGTGACTCGCCGAGTGCGTTGCCCTCTACCATGATCGCGTTGAATACGCCTTCGACCGAAGCGATGAGGCTCTCACGTGAAACATATGTAGGTGCAACGTAAGCAACGGGCTTTGAACCCTCTTTGTTCTCGAAAAGCGCAATGAGCTTGAGTTCGCAGCCGATCTGCTTGGCAAACTCGATGTCATCGGTCGTGATCTCTGAAATACCCTTTGCGTTGATCTGTGAAGGCGCAACATATGTGCCGTCCAAAGCGATCGTAGAAAGGATGGAAAGCTTTCTCTGAGCATCGATACCGTCGACGTCAGCAGCGGGATTTGCTTCTGCGAATCCGTTCTTCTGAGCCTGTGCGAGAGCTTCTTCAAAGCTGATGCCGCAGACTTTCATCTGCGTAAGGATGTAGTTCGTCGTACCGTTAACGATGCCTGCGATGCGTACTACCTTGTTGGCAGCAAGGCATCTGTACAAAGGTCTGATGATCGGGATTCCGCCGCCTACCGCAGCTTCGAAAAGATACTGGCAGCCATTCTCCTTCGCGATGTTAAGAAGCTCAACACCGTGCGTGGAAACGAGTTCCTTATTGGAAGTTACTACTGTAATGCCTGCGGAAAGCGCTCTCTTTGTGTACTCATAAGCGATCCTTGCGCCACCGATCGTCTCAACGGCGATCTTGATGTCCTTATCGCCGAAAACATCGTCAGCATTGTGCGTAACCCTGTCAGCGAACGGGCTGTCGGGGAAATCCCTGAGATCGAGGATGTGCTTTACATAGATCTCCGTGCCGGTGCGCTTAGCGATCTGCTCCTTGTTCATCTCAAGAACCTGAGCCGTTCCCGCTCCTACAACACCGAATCCCAGGATAGCGATATCCGTTCTCATATATGTACCTCCGTTTACTCCCTGCTTAATATCTCGCACTTTCTTACGCCTGCGAGCTTTGCGATATCCTTCATGATGTCATCTACTGTTCCGAACATCGAAACCGTCTCGATCGAGATCGATATGTCAGCCAGTCCGTTGATCGGGATGTTCTGGTTGATGGTAAGGATATTGGCGTGAGAATCCGCAATGATGGTGATTATGGACGACAGTATTCCCTGGAAGTTCTCGACAGTGATAAGGAGCGTTACCTTCTTGCCTGAAGTGGCTTCATAGAAAGGCATTACGGAATCCTTGTACTTATAATAGGCACTGCGCGAAAGACCTGTCTTGCGGACAGCCTCGTTGACAGACACGGATTCACCCGTGTTGAGGCGCTGCTTGACTTCCATAACCTTTATGAAAACCTCGGGAAGCACTCTCCTGTCGACCAGATAATACTCGGGGATGTCCTGTTCCATTTTTAACCTCATTTTCTGCAGACCGTCCACCATTGGCGGACACTTGTGCGTGCCCGACAATATTAGCATGATATCCGATTCTTTTCAAGAAATAGTTATACTTCTTTGGAAAGCTGCTCCACCATCTTGCGGAGAGCCCTTCCCCTGTGGCTTATGGAGTTTTTCTGTTCAGGCGGCATCTGAGCCGTTGTCATACCGAATTCAGGCACGTAAAAGATGGGATCGTAACCGAAGCCGTTGTTTCCTGCGGGCTTTTCGTGAAGAACGCCACACACCTCGCCCCTTACGGTAAAATCAGATCCGTCAGGCCTTACGACTGCGATGGCGCAGACAAAGCGTGCGGTTCTCTTCTCTTCAGGTACATCAGCAAGCATCGAAAATATCTTGGCAAACTTCTCGGGATATGTTGAATTCTCACCGCAGAAACGAGCGGAATATATGCCGGGAGCGCCGTCCAGCGCATCAATGCAAAGACCCGAGTCATCGGCCATTACATAATCGTTTGAATCGGTAAGGGCATGAACGGCCTTAGCTTTTATCAGCGCATTCTCTTCAAATGTCTTGCCGTCCTCGATTATC
>JAFWQF010000053.1 GCA_017509205.1 Clostridiales bacterium
AAAGCGGACGGAAGAAATGTTGTCAGGTGTTTTAGGATATTTCCCTTGTCGATATAACTTCACACACTTCAACTTGAACTCTTTGCTGTAACGCATAAAAATACCCTCCTTGCTGTTGTCCAGCAAAGAGGGTACATATCATTATGCGGACAACCTTATTTTATTGTGTATTTGACATTGAAGGATATTGAAATCTTTGTGTTATAATCGAACAGAGCTTTATAAATAATTAATAATAAGGAGTCGGGGAAGTTATGCCGAGTAAGAAAGATTACGGCAATGAGAGCATTTCGATGCTCAAGGGCGCTGACAGAGTAAGACTCAGGCCTGCCGTTATTTTCGGATCTGACAATCTTGAAGGATGCATTCATTCCTTTTTCGAGATCCTGTCCAATTCGATCGATGAAGCGCGTGAGGGTTACGGAGACAAGATAATCGTAACAAGATTCCCGGACGGAACCATTGAGGTCGAGGACTTCGGCCGCGGTATTCCGCTCGATTACAATGCTAAAGAGGGAAGATACAACTGGGAACTCGTTTACTGCGAGCTTTATGCAGGCGGTAAGTATAATAACAACAGTTCCGGTGATTATGAGTTTTCACTTGGTCTTAACGGTCTCGGTGCCTGCGCCACGCAGTATGCGTCTGAATTCTTCGACGTAACCGTATTTCGTGACAAGACCAAATATACGATGTCTTTTAAGAAGGGAAGTGCCGTAACAGACCTTCAGTCCGAGCCTTACAGGTTCCTGCGTACAGGTACGATCCAGCGCTGGAAGCCTGATACGGAAGTCTTTACCGAGACTATCATCCCGCTTGAAGTCTTTAAGGAGATCATCAAGCGTCAGTCCGTCATTAACAGCGGAATCGAGTTCATCCTCAAGGACGCAGCTACCGGCGAGGAGTTCTCATATGTTTATCCGGAAGGCATCAAGGGCTACGTCAATGAACTTTCCGACATGAGAGGTTTTACGGATGTTTATTCCTTCTCAGGCGAAGGCAAGGGCAGGGATAAGGAAGACCGTGATGAGTATAAGGTTAGGGCAGAGGTTGCATTCTGCTTCAATAACGAAGTAAATGCCCTCGAATACTTCCACAACTCAAGCTTCCTCGAGCACGGCGGATCTCCCGACAAGGCCGTAAGGAATGCTTTCACAGCCGAATTCGACAAGCAGATCAAGGCCAGGGACAAGTATAAGGCAAACGAGTCCAAGATCATATTCCAGGACATTGCCGATTCACTCATCCTCGTAACAAATACGTTCTCCACGCAGACTTCGTATGAGAACCAGACGAAGAAAGCTATCAACAACAAGTACATCCAGGATTTCATGACCCAGCTCATAAGGGATAACCTTGAGGTCTGGTTCATCGAGAACAAGGATTTAAGCGACAAGACGATCGATCAGATCCTCGTAAACAAGCGCGCAAGAGAGAATGCGGAGAAGACCAAGGTCAACATCAAGAAGAAGCTCATGGGCTCTCTTGATATCAACAACCGCATCAAGAAGTTCGTTGACTGCAGGACCAAGGACGTTGACAAGCGTGAGCTTTACATCGTTGAGGGTGATTCAGCTTTGGGCTCGGTCAAGCTCGGAAGAGACGCTGAATTCCAAGCTGTAATGCCTGTAAGAGGTAAGATCTTAAACTGCCTCAAGGCCGATTACGCAACGATCTTCAAGAGCGACATCATTACGGATCTTCTCAAGGTCTTGGGATGTGGTGTTGAGATCAGCAACAAGCATACAAAAGACTTGAGTGCGTTCAACATCGAGAACCTGCGCTGGAACAAGATCATAATCTGTACCGATGCCGACGTCGACGGTTTCCAGATCAGAACGCTCATACTCGCAATGCTTTACAGACTTACGCCTACACTGATCGAGAAAGGTTATGTGTATGTAGCTGAGTCTCCGCTTTTCGAGATCACATACAGACCCAAGGGAAAGAACGCCAAGGAAGAGACATACTTTGCTTTCAACGAGAAAGAGAAAGTTGAGATCCTTTCAAAGGTCGATCCGAAGCTCTGCACGATCCAGAGATCTAAAGGTCTCGGTGAGAACGAGCCTGAGATGATGTGGCAGACGACCATGAATCCGAAGTCGAGAAGACTCATCAAGGCTTGCCCCGAAGATGCCAAGAGAACGGCTGAGATCTTTGATCTCCTTCTGGGTGACAACCTCGCAGGAAGAAAACTCCATATCGAGATGGACGGAAAGAAATACCTCGATATGCTTGATTTAGGGTGATAAAGATGGCGCGTAAGAAGAAAGAAGAGATCAATAACGATTCACTGAAGGCAAGGCTCACAGACAGCACTGCCAAGGACATGCCGGCTACCAACCAGCCGATCACCGAGATGCTCGAGATCAACTACATGCCGTACGCAATGAGTGTCATTGTGTCGCGTGCGATCCCCGAGATCGACGGTTTTAAGCCCTCGCACAGAAAGCTTCTCTATACCATGTATAAGATGGGCCTTCTGGGCGGCAACAGGACCAAGTCCGCAAACGTAGTAGGTCAGACCATGAAGCTCAATCCTCACGGTGACCAGGCCATTTACGATACGATGGTAAGACTTACCAGAGGCAACGGCTCGCTGCTTCATCCGTTCGTTGATTCAAAGGGTAACTTCGGTAAGCAGTATTCAAGGGACATGCAGTGCGCTGCGCCCCGTTATACGGAAGTAAGGCTTGAGAAGATCTGTGAAGAGATCTTCAAGGGCATTGATAAAGATGCCGTCGACATGGTCGACAACTATGACGGCACTCTTAAGGAACCTGTGCTTCTGCCGACAACATTCCCCGCGGTTCTCGTAAATGCGAACCAGGGTATCGCAGTTGGTATGGCATCCAATATCTGCTCATTTAACTTAGCAGAGGTTTGTGCAGCTACAGAGGCTTACCTCAAAGATCCCAATGCTGACCTTCTCGAAGTCATGCCTGCACCTGATTTCTCAGGCGGCGGACTTCTTCTTTACGATAAGGAGCAGATGCGTCAGATCTATCAGACGGGTAAGGGAAGCTTTGCCTTAAGAAGTAAGTACAGGGTAGACAAGTCCAAGAACATCATCGAGATCACCGAGATCCCTTATACAGCAAGCGTTGAAGCCATCATTGACAACATCGCAGACCTCGTTAAGACCGGTAAGGCAAAGGAGATCGCAGATATCAGAGACGAGACTGACCTCGACGGCCTCAAGATCACGATCGACTGCAAGCGCGGTACGGATCATGAGCAGCTCATGACAAAGCTCTTCAGATTCACTAAGCTTCAGGATACTTTCTCCTGCAACTTTAATATCCTCATCGACGGTTCACCGAGGGTTCTCGGCGTGCCCGACATCATCAATGAATGGCTTAACTGGAGAAGAACGTGCATTTCAAGAGAATTGTCTTTCAATCTCGCAAAGATGAAGAAGAAGCTCCATCTGTTGGACGGTCTCGCAGTCATCCTTCTTGATATCGATAAGGCCATCAGCATCATCCGTAACACGGAACTTGAAGAAGATGTTATCCCTAACCTCATGAAGGGCTTTACGATCGATGAGGAACAGGCTGAATTCGTTGCAGAGATCAAGCTCCGCAACATCAACAAGCAGTACATCCTCAACAGGATCGCCGACAGGGATAAGCTCAAGGAAGACATCGCTGACACAGAAGATATATTAAGAAGCCCCAAGAGGATCGATGCGATCATCGTAAAGACACTCAGGGAAGTTGCTTCCAAGTTCGGCCAGGAGCGCCGCACCGAGATCGTTGCAAATGAGGAGACTCATGTTTTCGAGGAATCACAGATCATCCCCGATTACAGGCTGCATCTCATGCTTACGCGTCACGGTTATCTTAAGAAGCACACGATGAATTCCCTCAGGAATGCCGGCGACCTTAAGACTAAGGAAGACGACGAGATTTTCATGGGCTTTGAGACGGAGAACAGAAGCGATCTTCTGATCTTCACCGACAAGTGCAATCTCTATAAGGCTCATGTATACGATTTCTCTGATACCAAGCCCGGTGAGCTCGGCCATTATCTCAATGCCGAACTCTCGATGGAGGACGGTGAGAAGCCGATCTTCATGATCTCCACATCCGACTATAAGGGCATCCTGTTCATCGCATTTGAGAACGGCAAGGCAGCAAGGTTCCCGATAAGTTCTTATGAGACAAAACAGAACCGTAAGAAGCTCGTAAACGCTTTCTTTGACGGCAGCAAGCCTGTCGGATTCAAGTTCCTTAATGAGGATGAGGATCCTGATATGGTCGCAACCAGCAGCATAGACAAGGCTGTCATATTCAAGTGCTCCCTTGTTCCGCTTAAGACTACAAGGACTACGCAGGGCGTACAGCTCCTTCTCTCGAAGAAGGGTTCCGTATTGAGGAGCCTTTCGCTTCTTGAAGAAGTAGAGGTTGAAGATCCTGAGTATTACAGGATCAGAAAGCTCCCTGCGATCGGATATTACATCAGGGAGAAATCCCTTGAGGCAAAGCAGATAAGCTTTGATGATCTGAAGTGACAGGATTTTCTGCTGGCTATCACATAAGCGATACCGAGAAGCGCTCAAACAAAGGCTTCAGCGCCGCCGCATTTGCTTGCGGTGTCGTTCTTGCCGCGCTTATCGTCGTAATGGTGATGGTCGCAAGGATCAATGCCTATGAAGACAGCACGATCCCTGATTTTACTGCTGCTCTGGAAGCAGGAAACTATGATGAGGCTCTCGCCATTTATCGAAAAGTTCAGGACCAGGTCTTAGCGGACAATCCTGATGCAAACGACAATACTCACGATGAGAGGATCAGACTCTTGGGCGAGATGGAATCCATCGTACAGGAAAAGGTCGATACCATCTGCGACAGAATTGTCACCACGAGATATGTTCCTCAGCACAGTGACGTTGAATTCCTTGACTCCATGCAGGAACTCACGGCTTCGGTCGTCGCTAGAAGGCTTAATTATCTCTGTGAACAGTTTCTTTTGGGCAAGATCGAGAAGCCTGACGTCATCTTTGTTTTCAATCAGCTCTCGCCGATAAGTAACTTCTCCGCAATCTCCGGTCCTATGCTCCGAGAGATCGACTACATCGAGACCGCAACGGGTGATGTCAGAGTTGCTGAGAAGGCACTTACAACGGGTGATTACGTTGAGGCCGTTAAGAGATATCAGACCGTCAACGGCAAGTACGAGGGATTTGTCGGTGATTATTCAGCCAAGCGCATTACAGAGATCAAGTCTGCGATGTATGAGCCGATGATGGAAGAGGGCGAGCACATGCTCGAGACTTACAGATACTATTCGGCTGAAAAGCTGTTCTCTGACCTTGCGGCGATCTTCCCGGATGACGATAAGATCCGTTCTGACCTTCTTGCAGCTACCGGTCATACAAGCAAGACCGTTGAGTGGCGCGGACACGTTGAAGTCCTCTGCGTCAGATCTTTGATTGCCAACACCGAGACCGCTTTCGGTGTTGAATTCGGTAAGGGCGACACAGGCCTTTATCTTACAGGCACTGAGTTCAATAATCTCCTTGAAACCCTTTATGCGAAAGGTTATGTGCTTGTTGATCCCGAGAATATGATGTCGGCTACTGACCCGGGTTTCATCCTCGAGAGAAACCTTACCGTGCCTGAAGGAAAGAAACCGCTTATCATAATCATCGAGAACCTTAGCTATGACCCTGCGGCATATGTATGCGGTACATGCAGAAGACTTGTATTGAACGACGAGAAGCAGGTCTGCGGCGAGTATATGGTGAAGAGCAAGGACGGTGCAGAAGAGCCCGTTGTAAACAGAACTGCAGAAGCCATCGGCATCCTGGATGTATTTGTCATGAATCATCAGGATTTCACTTTCAACGGATCTAAGGGCATCATTTCGATCGGCGGACATGACTCATGCTTCGGCTATGTCGTAAGCCGCGACCAGGTCAAGGAAAGGAACAAGCAGCTCAACGCGGCAAACCTTCCCACGGTCGAATATACCGATGAGGAGATCGAGAACAACAAAAATGCCGTAAAGAACATTGTTGAAAGGCTCAAGGATACAGGCTGGAAGTTTGCTTCATGTACTTACGGTTATCTGCCAAATGCCAGAAAGGCTGATCTTGCCGGCATCGTTGACGATACGACGAAGTGGATCGAGCAGATAGGCTCTCTGATCCCTGATACGCACATGATCTCTTATCCGGGCGGCAACTATATCTACGGAACTGATGAAAGGGCAGTGTACCTCAAGAACAACGGATTCCGTATCTTTTTCGGTGCCGGCCCCAAGCCTTATCACATCTACGGTGACAACTATCTGTATATGGACAGGACGATAATCAGTCCGAATTCAATGAAAAACTACGACTTTTCAAGGCTTTTCGAGAACAACGACATTCTTGATCCGATAAGGAAGACCATAAGAAAGCAGTAACGCAATATTATAATTGTGTTTCATTTTGTTTAAATTGACGCACATATAAGGATTTTATAATATATTTGATATTAGACAGAGTATCTGATTAAGATCCGCTGTTGTGTTTGGAGGAATCTTTGTTATGGCTAAGATCGACAGGCTTACTAATCTGACAGAGAATGAAGAGCTGTTGTGGCAGGACAGAAAGAGATATTTGGGTCTTCCGCTGTCATTTACGATCTACTCTTTCAGCAAGAATAAGTTCTACATGAAGACCGGCATTTTCAATGTTAAGTCTGAAGAGATCCTCCTTTACCGTATTCTTGATATCACATTCAAACAGTCATTCGGTCAGAAGATCTTCGGAGTCGGTTCCGTTATCCTCAATACCGCTGACAGAACGACACCCGTTCTTGAGATCAAGAGCATCAAGACTCCTGACAGAGTCCGTAAAGCATTAAGTAATCTGGTTGAGCAGCGCAGGGATGAGAAACGCGTTACCGGCAAGGAAATGTTCGGTGCGGCCGGTGCATTTGACAGCACAGGTGATGACGGCGATTTCGATTTTGACGGCATGATCGACCACAATAACTGATTGCGTAAGACGAGTATTAATTCAGTCAGAGCGAGGAAGTAAAAGTGGAAACTAGAATTGACAGGCTGGGAAGCGTTAGGGAAGATAAGCTCAGGCAGCTCAAGCATTTGATTGCTGAGTCTGAAAACATCGTTTTTCTTGGCGGTGCAGGCGTTTCCACGGAGAGCGGCATCCCTGATTTCAGGAGCGGCACCGGTATTTATAATTCCGACAGCGGAATGAAATACAGACCTATCGATATCATTGCCCATGATTTCTTCATGGAGCATCCCGAAGAATTTTTCGATTTCTATAAGAGAAAGCTCATCTATCCCGATGCAAGGCCCAACAAGGCGCACAAGGCTCTGGTAAGACTTGAGAGACAGGGCAAGCTTAAGGCGATAATCACTCAGAACATCGACAATCTCCATCAGGAAGCAGGCAGCAAGTGCGTCATAGAACTTCACGGTTCCGTATTCAGGAATTACTGCATGGAGTGCGGAAAGAAATATGACCTTGAATATGTCGTTGCTCAGGAAGGTGTTCCTCACTGCGAAAAGTGCGGCGGCATGGTAAGGCCTGACATCGTTCTTTACGAGGAAAACCTCAATCACAAGGACGTTGACGATGCCATCAAGGCAGTTAAGAAGTGCGATCTCATGATCATTGCAGGTACATCTCTTACGGTTTATCCGGCAGCTACTTTTGCACAATTCTTAAAGCATGACAGGATCGTCATCATCAATAAGAGTTCCACTTACATGGATCTTAAGGCGCTCCTTACCATTCATGACAATGTAGGCGACGTTCTTGATACCTGCGTTCCCAAGCGCGCACCGAGCAAGGCTAAGGCTAAATCAAAGACAACTTCCAAGACGGCAACCAAGACAAAGGCTGCTTCAAAGACGAAGACTGCAGCTTCCAAGTCAAAGACAGAGGAGAAGCCTGCTGCAAAGACAACCAAAGCTGCTTCTGCTAAGCCCAAGACTGAATCCAAAACCAAGGCTGCAGCTAAACCCAAGACCGCAGCCAAGACCGGCACGAAGACTGCCGCAAAAACAAAGACTGCAAAGTCCAAGACCAAGGAATGAGAAATGACGGCAGACCTGAAGTTTTTTGAAGATAAAAGCAAAAAAACAGATGAACTTATGAAAGAGTACGGACGCAGAAGCATTCTGTTGTCCGTTTTCCGTTTTGTTATGTTTGTTTTGGGCGTTGCCTCGATAATAATCGCGGTCGCCATGAGACAGACTCTTTTTTATTTCCTTTTCGCAGCTTTCATGATCGCTTTTACGGTGCTTTGCATCATACACGGCAAAGTTGCTTCAAAGCTTTCATTCTATGAAGCTCTGAGAATAGTCAATTCCAAGTATATGGCCAGGATCAAAGGCGATTTTGACGGCTTCTTCAGCATTGTTTGCAACGGCCTCAAGAGGAGAGACGACAAGGAAGAAGCAGTAAGATACGCAAGCGGCTCGGAATTTTATACAGACGACCACGATTACTGCACGGACCTCGATCTTTTCGGCAGAAAGTCTTTGTTTGCAAGGCTTAACGTTTCTGAGACTTCATTCGGCAGAAGGGCTTTTGCCGGTGAGCTTTTAGGCGGCGGTGACAATATCAGGTCCGCAGCAGACATAAAGGTCAGACAGAAAGCTGTTAAGGAGCTTTCCGATAATCCTGATTTCCTCGAAAAGTATCAGGCTACTGCCATGCTCGGTAACATGAAGAAGGATCCCAAGGCTCTCGTTGATTTTGCTTCAGAGAAGAAGCCCGTTCAAAAGAGCCATCTTACAACTGCAATCATTCTTATCTGCCTGTGGATGATTCCGCTGGCAGCTGTCATTTTCTTCCCGGATTATCTGCGCGTCTGCTTCCTTGGCGTACTTCTTGCAAATCTCATTTCCTGGGCAGCAGGAGTCAAAAACAATGCTTACTATTTTAACGCCGCTGACGGAATGCCTTCTCAGGTGGCTACTATCTATAAGCTTTACTCGCTCCTTGAGACTTCAGGACTTAAAGATGAGTATCTTTGCGAACTGATTGCCGGAAAAGGCGGGAAGACCGTTACGGGTTCTTTGAAATCTCTCAATATCATACTGTTCTTTGCAGGATTGAGGAGCCAGCCTCTTTTTGCGTTCCTTTTCAATTCCGCTTTCCCTTTGGATAAACTGATCTGCTATTACATGGGAAAGTGGGCTGACAGCTACGGTGACAGCCTTGCTCATGCGGTTACGGATCTCGCGCAACTCGAATCACTGATGTGCGCTTCTCAAATATCCTTCGTGAGCAGCGTGAATTCTTTCCCTGAGATAGAGAAGAGTGAGAACTCTGATGACAATGCTTATTTCGAAGGTAAAGACATATCCCATCCGCTTTTGGCTCCTGATTCATGCGTCAGCAACTCGGTTACCATCAGATCAGGCATTGCTCTCATCACAGGTTCTAATATGTCCGGAAAGACAACGCTCATAAGGACTGTCGGCGTCTGCTCGATCCTTGCATACATGGGATCGAAGGTTCCGTGCAGTTCGCTTTCATTAGGAAGGATGAGGATCATGTCTTCCATGAGGATAACGGACAACCTCGGTGAGGACATGAGTACGTTCAAGGCCGAACTTGTCAGGATTTCAGGTATCATCAAGTGCGCCAAGGAAAGTAACACGGCTCTGATGTTCCTGATCGATGAGATCTTCCGCGGAACCAACTCAGATGACCGTACCGAAGGTGCACTGATAGTTCTCAAAAACCTTTCTGCAAAGCGTATCTGCGGCATGATGACTACACATGATTACGCGATGATAGATCGTACGGTCGATACTTATAAGAATATCTGCTATTACCATTTCTCAGAGAAGTATTCAGACACTGGAATAACATTTGACTACAAACTTGCTGACGGTATCAGCAGGGAATCCAACGCTAGATTCCTGATGAAACTTGTCGGAATTGAATAAAAACATCAAATTTTCCAAATATTGCTATTATTATTACATTTTTTGTTGATTTTCTTTCGGTTTGGCATTAAATTTGATATTAAGGAAAAGATGGTAGGGTGTTTATGTTTGAAGAACTATACGGATATAAATCTATTTACTTAGATTATTCAGTTCTGTTAGAGTATGCGGGAACTCCCGTATTTGATGATCTGCTGAAGCTGCTTGCTCAGGGACTTGAAGTCTATGTCAGCAAGTCGTTTAAGGCTCTTCATTACTGCACGCTGCGTATCAAGGATCCCAAGGACAGAAATACTGCTCTTGCTATGAAGAAGATATGTTCAGCGCTTCTTGCAGAACATAAGATGCATCTCATCAAAGAGCTTGAGACATATAAGGTCGCTGCTAACATTACCGGCATATCTGACGGTATGTGCATTCTTACTACGAGAAAATCACTTTTCACCAAGAGACTTTACGAAAAGCGTCCTGATTACGGCTGCGATATCGCCGTCATCACGGATTTCTCACTCCAGGTATTTGATTCTGTTGACTCACTGCTTTGGAGCTATCCTCAGCCTGAACCCAGTAAGCTTGCTTTCAACGATTCATATATCGAGTCTTTCGGTAATGCGAGCATCTCTGATGTCGTTGTAACCGAGAAGCTTGAGAAGTATGAGCTCACGAAGAGACTCAGTGGCGGTGCTGAGGGTATGGTCTTTTTGACTGACAGAGATAACCGCCTCGCAAAGATCTATCACAAGGGCATCATCAATCCTCTGCGTTGGGCTAAGCTCAAGAAGCTTACAGAGCTCGGCATCACCGGCCAGGGTTTCTGCATTCCGCTTGAACTGCTGTTCTTCCGCAATGCTCCCGTAGGATATACGATGCCTCTCGGCAGGGGAAAGACTCTCGGAACCGTTTTCGACGGTCCTGATGCCATCATTGAGGCGTTCCCTGAATGGACGAGACTTGATGTCGTTACGACGCTCCTTTCACTGATAGAGAAATATCTCTATCTGCATATGCATGACGTTATCGCAGGTGATATCCAGCTTAAGAATGCTTTGATCAATTCACCTACGGAAGTTTATCTCATCGACATGGACAGTGTTCAGGTCGAGAACCTTCCTTGCCCGGTCGGCACGGAAGAGTTTACCGACCAGAGACTCTGGGGAAAGAACTTCGCGCAGTTTGTTAGGCAGCTCCGTGATGAGGATTATTCCATCGCTATGCTCGTTTTCTCCGTGCTTTTCTGCGGTCTGCATCCTTATGCGACACGTAACGGTGCAGAGACGTTAAGGGAAGAGATCATCAATCATAATTTCCCTTACAATTTCGATAACGACAGCGAATATATCCCGATAGGCGGATATGACCACATTTGGGAGTATCTCTCAGAAAGACTCCGTAAGATGCTCTATGAGACATTCAGGAACGGAATCTCCTATGAAGCTCTTGAGTGGCTCGATGCCGTAGTTAAGTACAAAGAGGATCTCGAGAACTTTGTTTACGATGATCCCGAAGCATATAAGCTCTTCCCGAAGGAAAGCTACAATCAGGCTTCCGTTGACATTGAAGCAGGCAGAGCGGCAGTTAAGCAGGCTGAAGAGAAGAAGCAGATGCAGCATAACCGTGCGGCAGCTGCTCAGGCTCATACACAGGCTCCTGCACATGAAGAATCTGCTCAGTCTGAAGCTGCGCAGGAAAGTGAACCTGCCAATGCTGCGGCGAACCCTGATGAGATGCCTCAGGCATTCGGTAAGCCCATCTTCGAAAAGAAGGTCTTTGCCAACGTGCCTACCGGTAAGTATGTCCCCAGAGACGCTGTTCCCGGTCAGGAAGAGGAAATGGAAAAAAGGAAAAAATTCTTTGGATTGTTCTGATAAATTCCAGCCTCTTATGTATATAATGTAAGTTAGTTAATGTTGCTAACTGGAGGGGTTAATTTATGGGCGAGGTTTTCAATGCGTCAGATTTCGGTACGAGCACCAAAAGGCGTCTGCCGATCTGTTTCGCGCTAGATACATCAGGATCGATGATGGGAAATCCCATCAAGCAGCTCAATGTAGGTCTGCAGAACTTTTTGGCATCTATCAAGAACAACGATGATACCCGCAATTCAACAGACATAGCTATCGTCACTTTCGGTTCCAAGGTCGATATCGTAATGCCTTTCGGCAAGATCGCTAAAGACAAGGGAATCCCTGAGATAACGGCATCCACAACACTTACACCTATCGGAGAAGGCATTCTTACAGCATTGGAGCTTCTCAATGCCCGTAAGGAAGGCTATAAGCAGATGGGTATCAAGTACTATCAGCCCTGGCTGGTAGTTATCACGGACGGAGCTCCGCAGGGACCCAACGCCATGCAGAACATGGAGCTTGCCATCAAGGCATGCAATGAACTCGAATCCGCAGACAAGCTCGTAATCTTCAATATCGGCGTAGGTTCCGGTGTTGATTTCGATATACTCAAGCGTCTTTCACTTAAGCGTGAAGAGCCTATTTCAGTTAATTCCGCAGATTTCGGAAAGCTTTTCGAATTCCTCGGATCATCTTCATCGTCCATCGTTTCTTCAGGAATGAACGACGATGCACTTTATCACATCAATACGGCACCTACGGGTTCTGCTGTTGCTGTCGATGATTTCATGAACTTCCTGAACGAGGGTTGATCCCCATGTATTCAGGAATTACCGTAGGCTGTGTTACGACCATCGGACGTAAGCATATAAGCAGGGAAGTTCCCTGTGAGGATGCTTCGTTTGCACTGCAGAAGAACGGAGTTTCCGTTGTATGCATTGCTGACGGTGCCGGCGGAAAGAAGTATACCCACGCGCGTTTCGGTTCTGCTTGCGCAGTACAGACCATTGCCGAGATCTTAACCGATCATTTTGATGCTCTGTACAGCGAGAACCGCGAGGCTGCAGTAAGGTCTTACTTCATGGCCAAGATCAGGATCGCTTTCGCGGACATCATTGCCGAGAAAGAACTTGATACGCTCGACCAGCTTTCGTGCACGCTTTTATTTGTAGCCGTTAAAGACAGAAGGATGATCGTAGGCCATTTGGGTGACGGCCTCGTCGTAAGGATATCTCCTTCGGGTCTTTCACCGTTTTCGATGCCTCAGAATGAGAAGGACGGAACAACCTTCTTCATTACCGCCGGCCATGCCGCTGACTACCTGAGATTCATCAAGACCACTGTTGATGACTGTCATGCCGTTGCTCTCATGACTGACGGCGTTCAGGACAACGTCTACGATGAGGATTCAGGACTTGTTAAGCCCGTTGTCGCAAAGATGGCGGAGACTTTCAAGGACGGCCGCGAAAAGGGTGAGGAAGCAATAAAGGAGATCCTCGAGAAGTATATCGTCGGATCTTCAAATGTAAGCGATGATTCATCATTCGGAGTTCTTTTGTTTGAGGGTACAAATGCTCCGGACGCATCTTCACTTGAAAGCAGCGCAGAGAAATTCGGAACATCTGAAGAGAATTTCAAGACTGTCGCAATGGCGATCAAGGATGACCTCATAAAGGCTTCCGAGATCATTGCGGGTGCTGCCGAAAAGAGCGAAGAGAACAAAGAAACTGAAGCATCCGCTGAACCGGCTGAAGCTGAGTCTAAGGAAGAGAACAAGGAATCTGAAACTGAAGCCAAACCTGAAACAAAAGAAGAGACGGAGAAAGGAAAAATCAATCTGCCTGCGGTACTGCTTGGTGTTGCATGTGCCATTGAACTGATAATCATAGTATTACTGCTTATTTTCTGAACGAGGGGTGTTTTATGAGCGACGAAAGAAAGTATGAAGTATTGCCCGGTGTTGAACTTCCGGACATGAAGACAATAAAGGATGCTGCATCAGATTTCAGCGCATCCGGAGTAAATGAACTCCAGATCAAGACTCCTAAGCCGATTTATACGCCTGAGGGTGAACCTGCCGACAGAGCTACTGCCGCAGAACTTGCAGCTCTTCAGTCTCTTGGTGAAGAGGTTGCCGAGCATGAGACACGAATTGCAGAAGAGAGCCGTAAGCGCATGAGTGCCATCATGAACTCCGCCGTACAGGCTCCTGAATCTCTTGCTGATCTCATCAATTACAATAAGGACAGAATGTCCGAGGAAGCTCTTAAAGAGGCTAACGAAAAGATCCAGCAGCAGGAGGCTCTCAAGCAGGCTGAGGCCGAGAGAGAAAAGGCAAGAGAAGAGAGAAGACAGATGCAGCAGAGACTTCTTGAGGAGGCTCGTGAGCGTGCTGCTTCAATGAGAGAAGCTGAAAAAAGAGGAATCAGGGCAGATAAATCTCTTCTTGAGACTCCTGAAGTCGAAGAGTTTAAGACTCCTGCTGATTCTGCAGAAGCAGTTGAAACCGTCAAGAAAGAAGCTGAACCTGAAGCATCCAAGCCGGCTGCACCCGTTCAGTCCGTTAAGGCTACGCCGTCCGCACCGGAGGAACCTTCCAAGCCTGCGATCGCTTCCGACGATGAAACTTACGACGATTTCAGCGAATTTTTCGATGACAACAAGTAATTTTCAAATACCTGTTGACACAAGCACAATGTATGATAAAATATCTTCCGTTGCGCTAACGCACCTCTAGCTCAGATGGTAGAGCAACTGACTCTTAATCAGTGGGCCCAGGGTTCGAGTCCCTGGAGGTGCACCAAAAGAAAACCGTGGACTTTGGTTCACGGTTTTTTGTTTGCTATTTTTCTTTTCAATACAGTAAAATCAGTAGTGGCAACCGGCAGTTGACAAAGTTCAAGGTCTGGTTGGTCGCTTTTTTGAGGGGAATGCCGCATCATTACGGCATTGAATAAAGGAGGATAGATTCATGACAATTGCGGATAGAATCCAGTGTCTGAGAAAACAAAAAGGAATGTCACAAATTGAGCTTGCGGATGCAATCGGTGTATCACGTCAGGCAGTTTCTAAATGGGAGAGCGAACAGGCGATCCCGGATCTCGATAAGATCATTGCAATGAGCGAGATATTCGGAACGACGACGGATTATCTTTTAAAAGGCATAGAACCTATTGAAACCGATCCCAATGCGCCTGTCGCTCCCAAGCCGAAGATGTCCAAGGAAGAGAGCCTCGCCCTTGCAGAAAAGCTCACTCACGAGTACAAGGCTTTGGAGAAGCTCAGAACGCAGATAAGTGACAATGAGACGATAATCAAAAGACCTGTTGACGGTTCATATGCCCAGCATGCCGCTTTCAAGTTCTTCTGGCCGTTCTTTATATATGCTTTTCTTTCCTACATTTTAATGCTGATCATTACAGCTATCTTTGTGGGAGGCACTCGTGGTGACGGTGTTGTTTTTGTAATCCTTTGCTATGCTGTTCCTATCGGAGTGCTTATTGCAGGTGGTGTGTACGCGTGCAGGAAGAGAGATATCCTGAATGCTGAAGCGTCAGAGCTTGCAAGAGCCAGACGTGACAATGCTGACAAGCTCAGGAAGGAAACAGAAGAGATGAAGTCCAAACTGAAAACGCTTGAGACCAGGGTGAGCAAGATGGATTCAGCCATTCCGGCCCATCATAAGAATTCAGGCCACATGGCAAAGGCCAAGACTCTGATCGAGGCGGGAAAGGCAGACAGTCTAGAGGATGCGCTCGCTTTGTGTGAGGCTAAGAAATAAAAACCAAGGGGACCGGAAACGGTCCCCGTTTTTTCTTTACTCGAAATAACCCGTCATGTCGACCGTGCTGAAGTCTTCCGTAAGAGGCAAGGCGACCTGACGGTTTTCTTTTGCGGACTTGTAGATGCCCATCATGGTATCCACGGAAGAATAGCCTGCGTATGCATCAGCAATGGGCTGTGTGTTGTTTACGATCGCATTGTAAAGATCGTTATAGATTCCCATGTGGGGATTTAACGCGCACTTGAATGAGAACAGTCCTCCTGTCTTAAGCTGTCGGCGGATGTATTTGCCGTTGAGCTTATGAGTCTTGCCGTAATCATCAAGAGAATAGATCTTAATGTGAGGCTTGTTGGAGTCTATGCCCATTGAGAGCATTCCTTTTTCGCAGAAGACGGTGAAATCAGCCATATGCTTTGAAGGGAAGGTGGCTGTCGTGCCTTCGACTGAAGCCAGAGCGCCGTTCTCGAGCCTTAAGATGGCCATGCCGAGATCTTCAGCCTCGATGTTCCTTAAGCGCTGAGAGATCATTGCTTCTGCGGATACGGGTTCAGATCCCATAAGCCATACGAGAAGGTCGATGGCGTGTATTGTCTGATTCATCAGGGCACCGCCGTCGCTCTTCCATGTTCCGCGCCAAGAGGCGCTGCCATAGTAGGCTTCATCATGGCCCCAGCGTACGTTGATGTTTCCGTGAGTAACCTTGCCGTAAACGCCTTTTGCGATATCGTCACGTACCAGACCTACGATGGGGAAGTATCTGTAGATGTGGCCCATTGCTATCTTGCAGCCTGTTTTCTGTGCGAGATCGTAGATGTCACGCGCTTCGAAAGCAGACATAGTCATCGGCTTTTCGAGAAGAAGGTTGCTGCCTTTCTCCATTGCGTAGGATGCGATCTGGAAGTGGAGACCTGAAGGTACAGTAACTGACGTTATGTCAGGCTTAACCTTATCAATGGCCTCTTTATAATCCGAGAATACCGGAGTGCCTGCAAAACCTTTTACGGAACCGAGCAGGCGCTTTGCGGAATCGGCATTTGTATCAACAACTGCAGCGAGAGTGAGTCCTTTAAGCTTAGAGATCGCTTTAAGATGCTTTACCGCGACACGGCCGCATCCGATGATTATTACTGATAAAGGCTTGGTTGTATCCGCCATCTTGTCCTCCGGACTCTTCTTTTCGTCGGGAATAGTTTAGCACTTTGACGCCTGTTTGGGGTATTCTTATTAATATAATAACAACCCGGGGTAATGATCATGAACATACTTGATATTATTCTTGAAAAGAGATACGGCAGGGAACTGACAGATGAGCAGATAGCCTTTTTCGTAAAAGGCGTCACCGACGGCACGATCCCTGATTACCAGACATCCTCGCTCCTCATGGCAATTGTATTAAACGGCATGTCAGAGCGGGAGATGACGACTCTTACCCTTGAGATGTCCAGATCAGGAGAAGTAAACGACCTTTCATATCTTGACGGTGTTGCTGTAGACAAGCACAGCACGGGCGGAGTAGGAGACAAGATAACTCCGCTCCTGCTGCCTCTTTTGGCAACCTACGGCATTCAGAGCGTAAAGCTCAGTGGAAGAGGCCTGGGCTATACAGGCGGCACCGTGGACAAGTTCGAATCCATAGAAGGCTTTGACTGTGAGATAGCCAGAAACAGATTCCCTGAGCTGATAAAGAATACAGGTATGGTCATTTCAGGACAGACACCTGATCTCGCACCTGCCGACAAGATCCTTTATTCGCTCAGAGACGTTACCGGTACGGTCGACTCGATCCCGCTCATTGCGTCGAGCATCATGAGCAAGAAGATCGCAGGAGGCGCAAAGGCGCTTGTTCTTGACGTTACATGCGGATTCGGTGCCTTCATGAAGGAAGAGAGCCGCGCAAGAGAACTTTCCGCTGCCATGATAAGGATCGGTGAGGGCGCAGGCATCAAGACACGTGCCGTTATCACTGACATGGACCAGCCTTTGGGAAACCGCATAGGAAACACGCTTGAGATGCAGGAAGTCTATGACACTCTCTGCGGCAAAGGCCAGAAAGACGTTGAGATAATCGTAATAGAGCTTGCGTTCCAGCTCGTAAGACTTGCGGGAAAAGGCATGGATCTTGATGACAACGAGCTCAAGATAGATCTTCTCCAAAGGCTTACTGACGGAAGAGCTCTTGAAGAATACAGAAAGCTCATCAGGTCACAGGGCGGCATGATCGGTGAAGACGGATCGCCTCAGTATGTTGACTATCCTTTTGATGTGATGCACATTAACGCGCCTGAGGACGGCTATATAACCAATGTCCGTGCAAACCTTATAGGCCGCGCTTCATGCACCATGGGAGCAGGAAGGTTCAACAAGCGTGACAAGATCGATTTCGGTGCAGGCGTAATACTCTGCGTAAAGAAGGGTGACAAGGTCAAGAAGGGCGATGTTCTCTGCGCTCTTTGCCAGGGTGAGAAGTCAGAGCTTCCTGATGACCGTCTTTATGAGGCTTTTGATCTTGCAAGCGCAGCATTTGAGATCGGCCCGAATCCTCCCAAGGACCGCGATCCGGTAATTGCGGTATTGCCTAAAAAGCCTTTTGGTGTAAAATAAGAACAAATGTTTTTATAAGGAGCTGACAATGCCGGAGAAGAATACCCAGAGGATCATAGGAATAGACCCCGGATATGCGATTACCGGCTACGGAATAATCGACAAGTGCGGCAACAAGTTCTCCGTCGTTGATTACGGCGTGATAGAGACAAAGCCCAAGACCGATTTCCCGGTAAGGCTTCTTGCGATAAATGAGAAGATAAAGTTCCTGCTAGAGCAGTTCAGGCCCGATTACATGTCCATAGAAGAGCTTTTCATGGGCAAGAACCATACCACAGTCATCGGTACGGCACAGGCCAGAGGAGCGGTCCTCGTTGAGGCTGCAAGGGCCGGCATTGAAGTCTTTGAATTTACGCCCGGTCAGGTCAAGCTCGCCATCACTGGCTACGGTGTGGCTGAGAAGAAGCAGGTTCAGCTTATGACCAAATCCATCCTGGGACTCAAAGAGATTCCCAAGCCTGACGATGCTGCCGATGCACTGGCTCTTGCGATCTGTCTTGCCAATACAGGAATCAATTTCGCGGGCAAGGCTGTATCGGGTTACCAGTACGGTCGCTACGGATATTCAAGACGCAACGAATTCGGTTGAAACCGGGTTTTATGAGATAATATCCTCCGGAGGAAGTTTTAATGTACGCATATATAAAAGGAAAGATCATTTCAAGGAACGATACCCAGCTCGTAATCGACAACAACGGTATCGGATATCTCATAAACTGCCCGTTTGCAATCTCTTCAACGCTCGGTGCCAACGGCGATGAGACCACCGTTTACGTTTATCAGAGCGTCAGGGAAGACGATATCTCTCTTTTCGGCTTTGCTTCTGCAGATCAGAAGGATATCTTCCTTAAGCTGATCACGGTATCAGGAATAGGTCCCAAGGTTGCACACAATATCTGTTCAGCTCTTACGCCTGAGCAGATAGCTCTTGCCGTTATGGGCAATAATGTATCCATTCTTTCAAGTGTAAAGGGCCTCGGCAAGAAGAGCGCAGAGAAGATAATCGTTGAACTCAGGGACAAGCTCAAGGGCCAGACAAAGGGCAGCAGTGCAGCTGCATCGATTATTCCTGCTGCATCTTCAGGTGCAGCACCTGCAACCGCAATGGGTTCAGTTGCCGATGACGCCATCGGAGCACTCATGGTACTTGATTACAGAGAGCAGGAGGCAGCAGAAGCCGTTGCAGCCGCTTATGAGGAAGGCATTACGCTTGAGGCTCTCATTAAGAAAGCCCTCAAGATCGCATCAGGGAGTAAGTTCTCATGATGGATAACTACGGATACGAGGCAGAGGAAGACCGCATCATAGGGAGGGTCAGACAGCCTTCAGACGTTGATGAGAGGACACTAAGGCCTTTAAAACTGGAAGATTATTCCGGTCAGGAAAAGATAAAGAAGAACTTAAGGATTTTCATCGAGGCTGCCAAGAAGCGCGGTGAATCACTGGATCACGTTCTGCTATACGGTCCTCCGGGACTTGGCAAGACGACTCTTGCAGGCATCATCGCAAATGAGATGGGCGTAGGCATGCACATCACCACTGGACCTTCGATCGAGAAGGCCGGTGACCTTGCGGCTCTCCTTACAAATATTGAAGAGAACGAAGTTCTTTTCATCGATGAGATCCACAGGCTCAACAGAAACGTCGAAGAGATTCTTTATCCTGCGATGGAGGATTTCAAGCTCGATCTCATGATCGGCAAAGGCCCTGCTGCAAGGTCCATGAGACTTGATCTTCCGCATTTTACTCTTATCGGTGCCACCACAAGGGCAGGCATGATCTCATCTCCTTTGAGAGACCGTTTCGGCATGATTAATCACCTGGAGCTTTACGAGACTCCTGATCTCATGCAGATCCTTAAGCGTGATGCAGGACTTCTTGGCATCAACATCAGCGATGACGGCCTTCAGAACATAGCTTCAAGGTCCAGGGGAACTCCGAGAATAGCAATAAGACTCCTTAAGAGAATGCGTGACTTCGCAATGTACATGGAGAAGGACATAATCGATAAGGAAGTCTCTGATTTCGGTCTTAAGCAACTCGACATCGATGAGATCGGTCTTGATAACATCGACCGCAAGATGCTCATGACGATTGCTGATATATTCGCAGGTGGCCCCGTAGGACTTGATACGCTTGCCGCAACGACCGGTGAGGATCAGGTAACGATTGAAGACGTTTATGAGCCTTTCCTGCTCCAGAACGGATTCATCCAGAAGACTTCAAGAGGAAGAATGCTTACCATGAGAGCTTTCAAGCACTTAGGCATGACACCTCCGCCGTCTTTTATTCCGGGCGGAAAAGCCGCTCAGACAAATGCTTCCGGTGGTCAGTATCAGAACATTTCCATTGATGACTGGCAAAACAGCAACGGCGAAGAGGAATAATGGAAGACTTTCCGGATACATTACAGATCCCTTCATTGGATCCTGCTGACTGCGGCAGGCTTTTGCTTCACTGCTGCTGCGGCCCGTGTTCTATGTATCCGTTAAAGCTTCTGACTTCGTTTGGGATAGAACCCGACTGTTTCTGGTTTAATCCCAACATCCATCCTCAGTTTGAATGGGACAGGCGCCTTGAAAATCTCGGAAAGGCTGCGGATTCATACGGCCTGAAGCTGATAAAGACAGGTGAAGCCTGTGAAGAGGAATACTGGCGTTCAAAAGAATACCTGGAGCAGTATAAGTCACGCTGTGAGATGTGTTATGACAAACGCATGGAAGAGACCGCAAAGTACTGCGCAGACAACGGTTACGATTCATTCTGTACCACGCTTCTTGTGAGTCCTTACCAGCAGCACGACAGGATCGCCGAGATATCTGAAGAGAAGGCTTTCAAGTACGGAATAAAGTTCTATTATGTGGATTTCAGACCGGGATTTTATTTCGGCCAGAGACTTGCCAAAGAGATAGGACTTTACAGGCAGAAATATTGCGGATGCTGCTTCTCGCTAGATGAATCCGAGTTTAAGGACAAGATACTTAAGAGTTTTGAAGTTTAATCGAGGGTTTCCTTGGGTTCCCGGGCATCGACCAGAACTGAATAGTAGCTTTCGTAGATTACCATGCCGGGTTTAGCGCCCGGTATTTTCTTTACATGGGAAACAGGGCAGTAATCGACTTCTGCCTTGAGCTTGCCGGCTCTGGAGCCTTCTGCAGCGTTGTGTTCCTCGAGTATTATGCTCTTCGAGAAATATGCTGCAAGAGATGCTGCTTCAAGGATTGAAGAGTCTGAAGGCATTTCCTCATCAGCAAAAGGTCTTAATATGACGTGTGTTCCTGGAAGTCCCTTAACGTGGAACCACCAGTCGGTCTTGCGTGAAGCGACCGTAAAAGTGAGCTTTTCATTTTGGATGTTGCTTCTGCCGCAGATGATCTCATGTCCGTCAGAAGATCTGTATCTGCGGAAGGGAAGAGCTTTCTCGGTATTCTTGCCGGATTTGTTGTTCTTCTTTGCGTTTGCGCGCTTGGCTGCTTCACGGAGGGCTCTCGAAGACGCTTTGCCTGATTTGGCGATGCCGACCATCCTGTTGGGATCACCTGCAGACTGTTTGGATACTGATCTGACGGCATTAGAGCCGCTGACTTCAGCCTTGATCTCCTCGTTTACGGCATCGAGGTCTTCCTGGGTCACGGCAGCATCAATTGCTGTCTTAACAGACCTGAGGTACATGATCGCAAGATCATCTTCCTTTATGTATTCCTCAGACATTTCAGCCTTGCGCTTTGCCTTGCGGAACTTCCTGTAATACTCCTGGGCGTTGCCGGAAGCATCAAGTGAAGGGTCAAGCTCTATCGATATGATCGAAGGCGGGTCAGTAGTGTAATCCTCAGTGTTGAGAATGGTGTCCTGAGGCTTGATCATGTACTTATATGTGAGTATGACATCGCCGCAGTGCTTGTATTTGTCAGCCTTTGCGCCTTCAGCTGCATCCGCTTCATGGATCTCTTTCTTCTTGATGATCTTTGAAAGAGCGCTGTCGGTTATCTGTCTTAATCTGTGCTTGCCCGATTCAAGGTCCATTTCCGAGAACTTTGCATCGTAGTAGAGACTGATGGCATCAGATATCGAATCCATCTTCTTTGAACTGCTGTATCCGGAGAGCTCCATAGGGGCAAACTCTGCAGGGACATTGCATTCATCGAAATAGACGAATGGAGTGTAAGTCCTTTGAGAGATCTCTGTCAGGAAGCTTTCGAGCTTTTTGAGCAGCCTGTTTTTGGCATCTGCACTTAACAGTGAGATGGTCTGACGTTCGTCGGCATCAGATTGAAGGCACAGCTGTCTTGAAAGAACGGGGGATATGCCTTTGATCGAATTGATCAGGGCTTTGCCTATGGGACGGGAAATCTCGTCTTCGATAACTGGAAGTTCTCCGGATCTTATCATGCCGAGTGCTTCTTCGGCCGTGAGTTTGTTCTGCGCGGGCGGATAGCTGTAAACCCTTGCAGGCATTACTTCTCTGAGCTTTGAAACCTCGAAATCGACATGGATGGATGAATCGAGGATCTTTCCCGAACTGTTTACCAGGATAATGTTTGAAAAACGGCCCATGAGCTCCACGATAAGCCTGTAGTCCTTAATGTCCTGCAACTCATCGGTCTTGGTGCACCTGATCTCGATGACGCGCTCGTATCCGGGATCGGTGACTGAAGTGATCCTTGCGCCAGAGATGTATTTACGAAGGAGCATGCAGAATGACGGCGGCAGGGCAGGGTTGTCCTTTACGTCATCAGTGATCGTGATCCTGGGAAGGCTGGGGTCAGCGCAAATAAGGAGCTTTCTGACTCCTTCTGAAGTTCTTATATGAAGTACTACGGAATGCCTGTCGGGCATGAAGATCTTGTCGATCCTTGATCCTGACAGTCTGCTGTTAAGGTCGTCTGCTAAAAGCTGGCAGGTAATTCCGTCTAAAGGCAAAACGTTATACCTCGGAAACGGAATCGTCTGAAGACCTGGACTTTGAGAATACCATCTTCATGATCCATATAATTACTGCTGCAAGGATCTCAACGCCGAGTATCTTGAAGAACCTTGAGAAATCATTCCATGCAAACAGAAGATCGAGGCCTGTAATGGCCAGTACGACGATGATGAAGATGACAGGCATCATTAAACGGCTTAAGATAGGACTTTCTTTGATCTTTTCAGTGAAACTGGGCTGCGGCTGAACGGGAGTAGATCTCCTTGAAGAGCTGCCCTGACGTGAAGAAGTGGTCTTTCTCGTACCTGATGAAGAAGACTTCCTCGTTGTTGAAGAGGAAGTTCTTCTGGTACCTGTTGAATTTCCGGTTGAACGTGCTGCCATGTCTTAACCGATGTTTTCCTTTTCCTTGAGGAGCTTCTTGATCTTCTCGGTAGGATTGATGAGGTTGGACAGGGAAGCGTCGTGGTTGATGGCGTCGATGAGGAGAGCGACGAACTTGCAGAGATTGACGTCTGCAAACCAGGGAGCCTGAAGGAGTTCAGGTCTGCGGTAGATGAGGTTTGTCGCAAATACCTTTGTGATGATTCCTTCCTCGTAAGCCTGGTTGAACTTGTCGATGCCCTCTGTGAAGAGACCGAATGTGACTGCGCAGAGAACTCTCTTTGCGCCTCTGTCCTTCATTGCCCTAGCGATGTCGAGGATTGAGTCACCTGAGGAGATCATGTCATCGATGATGAGGATGTCCTTGCCCTCAACGGAATCACCGAGGAACTCGTGAGCAACGATGGGGTTGCGGCCGTTTACGACTGTTGTGTAGTCTCTTCTCTTATAGAATGTTCCGAGAGGAACTCCGAGGATGGAAGCATAGTACATAGCTCTGGAGATACCGCCTTCATCAGGTGAGATGATCATGAAACGGCCGTC
>JAFWQF010000054.1 GCA_017509205.1 Clostridiales bacterium
CGTCGCAGATGAATTCCATATAGAACTTTGCAACGTCTACCATACAGTTGTCTTCGTCCATGACGATAGCTCCGCCTGAACCCATCATGGAACCCTTCTGAACGAGGTTATCGAAATCGATAGGCTCGTCGAGGAATTCCTCTGTGAGACATCCGCCTGAAGGACCACCGGTCTGGATAGCCTTGAACTTCTTGCCGTTGGGGATTCCGCCGCCGATGTCATAGATGAGCTCTCTAAGTGTTGTACCCATAGGAACTTCTACGAGACCAACGTTGTTTACCTTTCCGCCGAGAGCGAAAACCTTTGTACCCTTGGACTTCTCTGTACCAACTGATGCGAACTTCTCAGCGCCTTCTCTGAGGATGTAAGGAACGCAAGCAAGTGTCTCTACGTTATTAACGCAAGTCGGCTTGCCCCAGAGACCCTTGACTGCCGGGAACGGCGGCCTCGGCCTGGGCATACCGCGCTTACCTTCGATGGAGTTGAGGAGAGCTGTCTCCTCGCCGCAGACGAATGCGCCTGCACCGAGACGGATCTGGCAGTCGAAGCTGAAATCTGAACCGAGGATGTTCTTTCCAAGGAGACCCTCTGCCCTAGCCTGCTCGATAGCGATCTTAAGTCTCTTAACTGCGATAGGATACTCAGCACGAACGTAGAAGTAACCTTCGGAAGCGCCGAATGCGTAACCTGCGATCATCATACCTTCGATAACTCCGAGAGGGTTACCTTCGAGGATCGAACGGTCCATGAATGCGCCCGGGTCGCCCTCGTCGCCGTTGCAGACAACGTACTTCTGATCAGCCTGAACGTTGAGAGCGAACTGCCACTTTCTTCCTGTGGGGAATCCGCCGCCGCCACGGCCACGGAGACCGGAAGCTAATACTTCGTCGATAACTTCCTGCTGGGACATTGTAAGAGCACGCTTGATGCCCTGGAAAGCGCCCATGCCGATTGCTTCGTTGATGTCTTCAGGATTGATGACGCCGCAGCCGTTGAGAGCTACACGTCTCTGCTTCTTATAGAAGAGAATATCTTCCTGCTTTGTAACCTTTTCATTTGTCTTAGGGTCAACATAAAGAAGACGGTCTACGATCTCGCCGCCGATGAGATCCTTTTCAACGATCTCGTCAACATCCTCGATCTTAACCATCTTATAAAGAGTGTCCTCAGGATAGATCTTTACGAAAGGTCCCTGTGAGCAGAAACCGAAGCAGCCTACCTGATTGACTGTAGCCTTGTTCTCGATTCCCTTCTCCTTGAGGAGCTCCTTGAATCTTTCCATGATCTCTGTGGAGTGAGCTGAAAGGCATCCTGTACCACCGCAGAGAACGATGTGACGGAGTCCGTCACCGCCCTTGATCTTATCGTCGAGGCTCTTAGAGAGAGCTTCAAATCTCTCGTTAAGGTCATTAACTGTGCTTATCATGCCTTTGCTGCCTCCTCTTTGAGTTCTTTAATGATCTCCGGAACCTGGTCAACCTTAACCTTGGGGTAAACCTTGCCGTTGATGCTTACTGCGGGTGCGATACCGCAAGCGCCGATGCAGCGGAGAGCGTCGAGTGTGAACAGGCCGTCTTCTGTTGTTTCACCGGGCTTAACGCCGAGGAGTTCCTGGAACTTGTCAATGACGTTCTGAGCGCCCTTAACGTAGCAGGCAGTACCGAGGCAGCAGCCTACAACGTACTTTCCCTTCGGAGTAAGAGAAAAGAATGAGTAGAATGTAACAACTCCATAGATTTCTGCTACCGAAATACCTGTTTCCTTGGAAACGAGTTCCTGAACCTCGAGCGGAATGTATCCGTACTCATTCTGGATATCACTCAGGATCATCATGAGAGGTGTCTTATCGTTCTTGTGACGTTGACAGATCTCTGTAATCTGAGCGACAGCAGCTTCTTGTAATTTTGCCATGAAAAAACCTCCTGCCTCTTTTGGGAATATTACAGACTTATCTATTTTACTTTGCAGGATGTCAGTTAGTAAAGGCTAACTAAAAGCCCGAAACCGACTTTATGTATCAAAAGTGTAAATTGTCTGAACGCAATTTAACGAGCCTGATATCCCATTTGCCCTTTACGGATTCCTCATGTTTCTTTGACCTCTGTTCAGGCATTTCGCATTTCCCGTTACCCGCTCTGTCCCGTCGAAAATGTCTGTTCGCGCAAACGCCCTGTTTTCGGGCATGTCACGGAGCGTAACAACCGTGTCACAGGCCGTGTATGGCATCCTCCCCCACCCTCGGGCAAGATGGGGCCACAGGGCAGCAAGCCCGATCAAAACCGAAAGGATGTGTCAAAAATGAAAAAAGGAATTAAGGGAATCATCGCAGGTCTTATCTTCACAATGAGCCTCGGCATGACGGCGGCAACAGGGTGCTCCGCCAAGGCAGCTCCGGCTGTCACCACAACAGAGCAGGTCACGGTGATCTGCGACTGGGACAAAGTTAACAGCGCGCTCGAAAAGTACGGTTTCGGAAAGACATTTTATCTTGAATCAGATTATAAGGACGAGGAGACGACTCTCGGTTCGGTCAGCGTCGTCAACTACGATCCGGCATCGGCCAAGGCATTCAAAGAGGTACCCTGCCAGATCATGATCTCCTACGGAAAGGCCACGGAGCTCAAGGGAAACGGCAAAGACTACCCCTCCCCAATGATCACCATCTCGCTCGTAGACAACAAGACAAAGAAATCTTATTCGGCAGTCTACGATACCAACGGAAAGCTCACTGAAGAAGAGGGCGATTGGGTGATGGATGAAGACAAGAGCGCCAAGCTCGCATCTCTCCTTGAGGAAGCGGTAAAGATGTTCGGACTGGGGGCACAGTAATGAAAAACGACGTTAAAAAGATCGGCTGGCTCCTGCTGCTGGGACAGCTCCTTTTCCAGGGCACGGTATTCATGGCAGCGTTCGCCGCGATACTTTTGGGACTCGGCGACAAGGCAACGATCGTTGGATCATGCATCGGCAGTTTTCTGGCAAATGTCGTTGTCTTAGGTATCTTTTACCTGATAAGACGGAAGGACTTTACAAAGAACCCCGATGCCAAGGTCACCCCGAAGATCATTTTGGGCGGCTTTGCGGTGATCTTAATGTGGAATCTTGTGATCTCGCTCATCGATACGCTCACTTCATATAAACTTTCCATACCTTCGAGCGGCGAGCAGATTCCTGCAGGATTCGGACTGATCTTCATAGCGGTGCTGCCTGCTGTAATGGAAGAATTTGCCTTCAGGAAGGTTATCTTCGGACTGACCAGGAAACACGGTTTCTGGCCGGCAGCTATCCTGTCATCAGTCATTTTCGGGCTGATGCACCAGAACATCACTCAGGGAATATTTGCTTTCGGAATGGGCATAATCTTCTGCTATGTATATGAGAAAACAGGAAAGATCTGGGTCACCATGCTCCTCCATTTCGCAAACAACGCGATGTCAGTCCTCCTGCCCCTGCTCCCCAATTACGGCGGATACGGCGCTTTGATAGAAGCGGGCCTCGGCATTGTTTCGGCTGTGATCCTCGCAGTCCTTCTCATCAGGAACAGAAAGAAACTTCCGCGAATCTCCGTTCCCAAAGAATGGTTTATCAATGTGCCGATGATGTTGTATTCTATTTTCTGTGTAGGCATGGCGGTTTGCATGCTGGTAATAGGAGCTAACGTATGACTTTAGGTGAAAAGATAAAAGAAGCCCGGAAGCAGGCAGGTCTTTCTCAGGAGCAGTTCGCCGAGAAGATGAACGTGTCCCGCTCGGCTGTCGCAAAGTGGGAGACCGACAAGGGAATCCCTGATATCAGCAATCTCAAGGTCATGTCCAAGCTCCTGAACGTCAGCATCGACCACCTTTTGGATGACGGCGAGTCTCCTGAATTCGGCGAGATAACCGAGCCGATAAACCTGGATGACTACGAGAAGACAGGCAAATGCAGGAACAAAATGGACGCCGCATGCCTCGCCAAGTTCCCTGATGCCGACCTGATCTGCCCGCTGGTGCGGACCAAAAAGATGAGCAAAGGCGAGGCCATCATCGATTTTCTCGTTGCGCCCGGTGTCGTTCAGGTATTGGATTATGCCAAAGAAAACCCTGAATGTTACCTGGTCGAAAAAGGCGGAAAACAGTACCTCGTTAAGATCACGAAGGAATTCATAAAGACAACTGAGCTTGCGGAAAAGGTTACTTCCTCAACCTTCGTCATCGGCTCATACAAATACCGAAAAGCCGTTTACAAGATAGTGAAATAAGCACATAAGCAAAACAGCTGCCCGAGGGCAGCTGCTTTTATATCTGAGTTATCTTTTGATCAGGCGTATCCTTCGCTGTGACCCAGCAAAGATTTCTTGCCCGCACCGGTCCAGAATTTTGAATCGCTGGGATTGTCTCCGGTTAGGTTGCTGATGATGTAGAACTGCAGTGGAATATTCGCATTATCTTTTACTATCGTATTCCTGAAGTTTTCTCCGCCGATCTTCTTAGTTGTAATGACCTTTCCGTTGTCTTTGCGGGGATACTTATACATAAATTCGCCATTTACAAAGAAAACTGCAGGTGAATCGGCTTTTTCAATGTAGCAGACATAATAAACTGTATAACGCTGTGAAGGAGTCATTCCAGCTGTGTCTTTATGGTTGCCTACTCCGACGATCAGGATATAAGGCTCACCATTTTCCTCGCCTCTTCCACGGTCCATAAGCTTAAGTACTTTGTCGCCCCATTCCTTTTCAGTACCTTCATACCATATGACGTTGTTTCCATCTTCAGTCTGATCCTCATCGGCATTGCCGTCAGACAATCCGTAGACTTCCGTCATGACGGACTGGGCAGCGACCTGCGCGTAGTGAACGGTCTCGACGTACTTTTCCTTCTTCGCCTTCTTGATGTAACCGGTCAGCGCGGGAACGAGCATTGCTGCCAAAACAGCAAGGATGACGAGGACAATGATAAGCTCAACAAGCGTGAACGCCTGCCTGCACTTATGTCTGGTCTTTCCTATCCTTTTCATCATAATGATCCGCTCCTTACGCCCATAATTAGATTTATTATACCACGATTATTGACAATATTGCGTTTTCAGCGTTTTGATACAATAATTTAACTGATGTAACAGTTTGTTATTACTTGGAATGAGGGACGAACTATGGTTATAACAGGCATCAGCTTAAAACAGATCATTTTCAACACTGCCTCGGACTTCACTATCGAGGGGGTGATCCCGTTTGAAGGCGAAGACCGTGTGCTGACCAAGATCTCCAGAAACGATCACTCTACGGAGATCACGAAATACGCTCTTTCTCAGGAGACCGCCGATCAGTTCCGCGCCCTGATCGAAAAGTACGGCATCACGGACTGGATCGGAAAGACCCCTGCAAAACCTCAGCCCCCCAAAGGGACGAGTAATCACGGACTTGCTCATTTCCTGACCCTGAACTTCGATGACGGAAGCAACGCTGAAATCACTTTCAGAGAGACTGAAAACGGAAAAGAGGCCGCCGATGAATTCCGCAGGCTCTTCTTTGCCACTGCCGATAAAGAAAACGTAATCTCTTTTGAAGAAGTCTATCCAAACCTCAAAGACTGCCGTGAGATAAAGGAAAACCACGGCCCCGTCATCGCAGTCGAGACAGGCAGTTTCTCCTGCGGCATGATGGCAGGCAGCAGCGAGAATTATACGCAGACCGTCGAAAAGATCGAAGGAAAAGAAGGCACTGTACGTGTCACGGTCAAGGTAAAAAGAGGCGACAACCCGGAGCAGACCTGCAGCAAAGAGACCGTATCGGATATCTTTTCGAAAGTGCAGGAACTGTCTGACAAAGAGAATCTCCCGGGCTGGAACTATGCCTGCCTCAACCCTGAAGTGCCTATCGACTATTCCATGCGCCCGCTCGATTATTCCTCGAGCGGATGGCTTAACATCTACTACGACGATTCACTTATAACAGGTGCCCCTCGCATAAAGCGCACCATCGGTGAGATGGCATGCAAACTCGGCGGCAAAGAGGTCGACAGGATAATTACCGGCCTGATAAACGACTGCGTTGCGAAGTCAGGCGCCAAGATCGATCTTTCGAACGACAATCCTTATCTTGCAGGGTTTCAGCCTTTTGCATGCGTGGGAATGAAGAACTTAGTCGGGATGACCATGGAGCAGATGGCGCAGATGCGCGCTGCGGAAAACGACAGCTGGACATGCAGAATGTGCGGCACGACAGATCTGAAAGGCAATTTCTGCTCGGAGTGCGGCGCGTCGAGGTACTGATATGAAAAAGATCATTCTGACCGTAATACTCGTATTCTCGATCTTTGCGGCAGTTCTATCCGCAGGCTGTTCGCAGAGCGAAAAGACGCTCTTCTCATGCAATCCCGATAACCTCATCGGTGTCAAAGAGATAAACATCAAGGGCAAGACCGTGACCATGCTCTTCGATAAGGACCTCGCCACAAGGACCGACCGTACTCCCCTGGGCGCAATGAACGGATTCTTCAAAAACGGAAATGCAGAAGGATTTGAAGTCGTCCTTTTCGTTGACGGCAAAGAACAGAAGGATAACAAGATCGAACCCGTCACTGTCGACAGCGTGAACTGCACCATCAGTTTTGAGGTCAAAGGCGTAAAGACATCTAAGATAACCGGTTTCAGCATACAGGCCAAAGGCGCGGGATTCCCGTTCAAAGCGCTGGACAACAATTTCGTGAACTGCACGGTAGATCTCAAGGAATCAAAGCTTTCGGTAAGCACGGCTGTTGAGGAAAGCTCCGGCTGGGACAGGCCGCTGGCGGGTTACTACGCAAGGATCAGCACCACTTACTCGCAGACCTACGACAGTGAAAAGGAAAGCTGGTCTGATCTTCAGTTCAAGAACTACAGGTCAGAATTGTGGTCCTGATCAAAGACCGGTCATGCCGGGATACTTTTCGGCGTATTCTTTAAGCGCCATGTACTCGCGCCTGTATAGTCCGTAATCGGGAAGATTCCATGAATGGAATTTCTCATAGTCTCCGAACTCTTTGAGCGCTTCTTCAAAGGGCATCCAAACATTCTTGTATTCAGCCTTGGCTTCAGCTTCAGTCAGGTGGACATGGCCCGTATCCTCGATCAGCTCGCAGATGAAGAAATGTGAGAAGTGCTGCCATGTATCGAAAAACTCTTCAACCTCCATGTACTCCTCGATGGGCCTTACCAGCATGCCAGTCTCTTCCAGAAGCTCGCGGACACAGCATTCCTCAAGCGTCTCGCCTTCTTCAAGGCCTCCGCCGGGAGTAATGTATCTCTTGTTGTTGGACTCGAAGCTCAGAAGGAGCTTGCCGTCTTTTACGATAATGCCTCTGCCGTTGTGACGGATATGCTCGACATATCCCTTATAGTCATCGTTTGTCAGCTGTATCTTCTTCATTTCCATCACGCATTCCATTTGTAGAGGCCGGCATAGATGCCGTTCTTTGCCATGAGCTCATCGTGCGTTCCGCTTTCTTCGATCCCGTTCTCGGTGAGAACGAGGATGCGCTCAGCGTTCCTTACAGTTGAAAGACGGTGCGCGATGACGATGGTCGTCCTGTTCTTCGCGAGCTTTTCCAAGGACTCCTTGACGATGTTCTCGCTCTCGTTGTCGAGCGCGCTCGTAGCCTCATCGAAGATAAGGATCGGCGGGTTCTTGAGGAACACCCTCGCGATCGAAAGCCTCTGTTTCTGACCGCCGGAGAGCTTTATTCCGCGCTGTCCGATGTCGGTATCATAACCGTTCGGAAGCTCCATTATGAAGTCGTGTGCGTTCGCAAGTTTGGCCGCTTCGATTATCTCTTCCCTGGTCGAACCGGGCTTGCCGTAACTGATGTTCTCAATGACGGTTCCCGCGAACAGATAAACGTCCTGCTGAACTATGCCGATGTGGTCACGCAGGCTCTTGAGCTTGATGTCGCGGATGTCCTTTCCGTCGATCTTTATCGAGCCTCCGGTAACATCGTAGAACCTCGGGATGAGGCTGCAAAGCGTCGTCTTTCCGCCGCCGGAAGAGCCGACCAGAGCAACGTATGAGCCTGCCTCGATGTCAAGATTGATGTGACGGAGGACCCTGTGCGCGCCTTCCTTGTACTTGAACGAAACGTCATCGAAAATAATGTCGCCTTTTACGTCAGTCAGTTCGACGGCACCCTCTTTGTCCTTGATGTCAGGCTCGATGTTCAGTATCTCGGTGAATCTCTCAAAGCCCGTGTATCCGTTCTGGAACTGCTCGGTGAAATCAACGATGACCCTGATGGGCTCCGTGAACGTATTGATATACAGAAGGAACGCAATGAAATCAGGGATCTTAACATACCCTTCTGAGATCAGCACTCCTCCCGTTATGATGACCGCGATGTTTACTAACAGGATGAAAGCCGTCATGCCGGACTGGAACAGACCAAGGTAAAGGTAGCTGTTCTTCTTCGCACTCAGGAACGCATCGTTGCCTTCCTTGAACTTGTCCATCTCGATGTCTTCGTTCGCGAATGACTTAACTACCCTGATTCCCGAGAGGTTGTCCTCCGCCCTGGAATTGATCTCGGCGACCTTCTTCCTGTTCTCCTTGAAGGCTTTGCGCATCTTCCTGTTGAGGAGGAATACGAATATGAACATCAGCGGGAGCATTATGAAAGCCGCAGCCGTCAGGTATTTGCTGATCCCCATCAATATGATGAACGCGCCGATTATCTTGATCAGAGAGATGACGATATTCTCAGGTCCGTGATGCAGAAGCTCAGTGATCTCGAAAAGATCGTTCGTGATCCTGCTCATGAGCTGGCCGGTCTTCTGGTCGTCGTAGAACGAGAACGAAAGCTTCTGAAGGTGCGAAAAGATCTCGGCTCTCATGTTGTATTCCATCTTCGCGCCCATGACGTGACCTACATTGGTTATGTAGTAGTTCGCGAAAAACTGGATGACAACGAGGCCTACCAGGATGAGACCCAGATGGATGATCCTCTCCTTCGCTCCCGTCTCAAGATAGATGACGTCCGAGGTTATGTAGCGGACCACGAGAGGTATGACAAGAGCGATCGCGGAAGCCACGATTGCAAAGAACATATCCAGAAGGAATGTCCCGATGAAAGGTTTATAGTAACTTGCTAGTTTTTTCAGGTTCTTAAACATCATTGCATAATACTATCACATGAGAAGTGAATTAATAGGACAACCCTCTCTTTCATACGAAAAAGAGGGTTGAAGATCACGTGTGCTTATTTGCGAAAAATATTCTTAATTAAACTTGTTGCCGCACTTGCTGCAGAATCTGCCGTTGCCTCTGGGGGCACCGCAGTTCGGGCAGAATTTCTTGAGAGGCACAAAGGCCTGAACGCCTGCTTCAGCTCCCGAGATCGCGCCTTTTTCAACGGCATCATGAATCGCCTTGACCTGTGCCATAGTCTTCTGTCTCGCCGCCGCATCAGCTGCAATGGCTTTCTGTGCTTCGGCCTGAGCCTTGAGTCGCTCTTCGGGTGTCATGCTGTCGAGCTTTGCCTGTGCGGCCTTCTGGGCTTCCTCGATCTTCTTTGCGTAATCTGCGGCGGTCATGGTTTTGGCAGCGTTCATCTTGTCACGCAGTTCAATACCCTGCTTGCTCAGCGCGTCAGGTTCAACACCGGTCAGCGCAAATGATTTAAGGGTTATGTCCTTCACTGCCAGAGCATTGCCTACTCCCTGGCCGATCGCATCGCTTTTCGAAACGAGATCCTTAAAATAGGTTCCTGCATCGACTACCCTCACGCATTCGTCCATGAGCGCATCTCCGATGATCATGTTAACGAATCTGACGTCGCTCTCATCACCGCTGCGGTCAGCGCAGGATACCTCTGCCTCACCTGTAACGTTCAGACGGAGCGAAGAATACACAGTATCAAAGACATTGACCATCTGTTCGAAATTCACTTTAAAATCCGCCATATAAACCTCCTTATGTAAGGTCCTTGTACATCAGTATCTCATCGTGGAAAGTGCCGTCATCTGAACGAAGCGCGTTATGACGTCTTCCCGTCTCGATGAAACCGCATTTCTCATAAAGCTTTTTTGCCTGTTCATTTTCAGCGACGACCTCAAGATCGATCTGCGTCCATGCGCCCACGGAGCGCGCAAGCTCGGTCAGATAACCGATCATCGCAGTGCCGAGTCCCAATCCCCAGAACTCCTTATAGAGCGCGATCGCCAGACTGCAGCGGTGCTGGAGTTTTCGCTGCGGACCAATGCCGTTGATCGCAGCATTGCCTGCTACCCTGCCGCCGACTATCGCGACCATCATGATCTGGTAAGGATTGTCCAGGATGCCCTGAAGGAGCGCTCTTTCCTGTTCTACCGTGAAGTGAACCTCATCAGAGTTGCGCAGAAGGAAATCCGTCTCTGTCGGAGTCTCCTTGAGGTATCTGATCATGTCCTCGGCGTATTCGGGAGAATTAGGCTTAAGGATGCACATTCTCCCGTCTTTGAGGACTATTTGTTTTTCTTCGAATCTCATACCTTACCTTTCAAACTCGGTAAGTTCCCACTTCATCGGAAGATACTGGCCCTCGCCTTCAATGATCGTAAAAGAATTGTTCTTGGAATTGAACCTCATGTACTTCTTCTCGGTCTTGGAGCCGTACCATGAATCAACACGGAGAACATTGTCAGAGCAAAGATAGATGTAGTATCCGCCGGAACCGTTGAGCAGGCTGTAGTCGCCGAGACTTGAATGACTGACGATAACGTTGGTGAACTTGGTGTCGATTCCGTCATCGATCAGGCCGATGAGGAGCTCTTCGATGCCGTCACCGTCGAGATCACGGAGAAGATATCCGACCTTGTTGTTCTTATCCTTTAACTCATCAGGAATATGCAGGTTGCCGAATTCTTTGGTGAAACCGTTCTTCATGCCGTCCTTGTAATACTCGAGACAGTTCTTGTACCACTGCTTCTTCATACTCTTGCAGCCTGTGAAACCAACCATCATGGTTGCCAGAAGCATTACCGACATTACCGTTGCGATAATTCTTTTCATAATATTCTCTCCCCTATTCATTTTTAAGTCCGCTATTCCGTGCAGACCATTTTCCTATGAATATAAATATAGCAGAAATTTTTTAGTTTTGTAGAAAAATCGAACGCACACTCAAAGGTGATATTTATTTCGCGAACGATTCCGCACAAGCGAGCTTCGCGAGCGCGGAGGACCTAGTGAGCAAAGTAAATATCACCCGTTCCCAAACCACTGGTGCATTCCCGGTCCTACCTCTTCATTCGGCCTTGAGACAAAGCCGAACTTTTCGTAGAAAGTCTCTTTGCCTTTCGCGGAAACGAGAGTGACCATGAATCTGTAACCGGGCTTGAGCTGATCGTTGATGAAGGTCATTATGTTCTCCATCAGGGTGCGACCCAATCCCTGTCCTTGATACTCCGGGATAACGATGACGTCGGCGATGTACATGACATATCCGTGGTCCCAGATGACTCTTGCGAGACCTATCGGCCTTCTGCCGTCGTCTTCCCTGATACACCAGACGAAAGAATGATCTAATCCTGCCTTTGCTTCCTCGAGCGGGAATTCACCCCACCCGACAGCCTTACGAAGCCCCATGTATTCAGACGGGCTTATCGAATTTGTTATGAACATGTGAGCGCCTCTTTAACCGTCGAATCTCACGTCGATCTGCGGATCGTAGAACGGGCATCCGAATCCCGCCATCAGATCGATGATCTTATTGAGCTCGTCCTCATTCATCCTCATGCTGCAGTCAAACATGACTGACTGCGAATTGATGTGGATGGTAAAGTTGCCCATGAGTCCGCCGTAGTTATAGTCGTCCAGACGCTCGTATTCCCTGAATGTCTTCTTAACTTTCGAAAGGATCTCTGCTGAAGGAAGCGCTGCCAGACCCGTTACCGCGGTACCTTCAATGACAGCCTTCTCATATACTTCGCGGGCGTTCAGACTGACGCCGTCTTCATATTTCCAAAATGCCAACTGTCTTCCCATAATCTGCTCCTTTATGAGATTATTCCATTAACAATGATTATATCAAAAAACGGGGTTTTCAAGCCCTTGCAGACAATATGTTATAGTGGAAAAAGCAAAGTCATGAAAAGGGGCAAAACACCATGGAATTAAAGATCGCACTGCTGCAGTTGCTTCCCGGAAAGACTCTTGATGAGAACCTTTCGATCGGCAAAAAGGCCTGCGTTGAAGCAAAGGAAAAGGGCGCTGACGTCGCACTCTTCCCCGAGATGTGGAGCGACGGATATTATCTCCCTCAGGATGAGGAAGAACTCAAGAAACTCGCGATAGACAAAGACAGCAGTTTCGTAAAAGAGTTCCGTGATCTCGCGGCTGAACTCCAGATGGCGATCGGCATAACGTTCCTTGAATCTAACGATCCGAGGCCGCTTAACTCGGTAGTCTTTTTCGACAGGACGGGCAAAGAGATCCTCCACTATTCCAAGGTCCACATCTGCGCGTTTTCAGACGAAGTCGTGCTTTCGGGCGGAGACGATTTCTACGTGGCTGAACTCGATTTCGGCAGAGGAAAAGTCAGTTTCGGTTCCATGATATGCTTCGACAGGGAGTTTCCGGAAAGCGCCAGAATACTGATGCTCAAGGGCGCGGAACTCATACTTGCACCGAACGCCTGCCCGATGGAGATCAACAGGCTTGCGGCTCTGCGTACGAGAGCTTACGAGAACATGCTCGCCGTGGCAACCTGCAACTACCCCAAGGGACAGCCTGACTGCAACGGCCATTCAACGCTTTTCGACGGTGTGCCGTGGGCGCATGAGGAAGACTGGGTAAAGGACATGTGCGTGTTGGAAGCGCCTGAAGAACCCGGCGTTTATATCGCAACGCTCGATCTGGACAAGCTCAGAAAACACAGGAGCGAAGACATCATGGGCGACAAATACAGACGCCCCGAAACTTACTCGATACTGTCAGATCCTGATGTGAAGGACATCATAGGCGGCGAGTTCGTGCCCTGGTAAATATCAGCCTTTGATAGCCCAGAAACCTGCCTGAAGATAGGAAGTCCAGAGAACGTCAACCGATTCGAATCCGCATTCGCGGAGAAGTTTAATGTGCTCTTCTATGGTGATCGGGAACACTTCGACTCCGCGCCTGTTCATGTGGTGCGCCACCTTTTCGGGGTCGTTCAGATGATCCGAAAGGAAATTTTCCCACCTCTTAAGAGCAATGGAATCGCTTTCGCCGGTCGTCATCTTTATGTTTTCGAACGTAACGAAAACACCGTTTTCCTTAAGTGCTCTGCAACAGTTCATAACAGCGGTCCTGCGCGCATCCGGCTTCAGATAGTGATGGCACTGAACGGCGGTGACAACATCAAATTCCGAGTCGAAAGTCAGATCCTGTGACTGCATATTGAGGAATCTGATGTCTCTTCCCTGCAGCTTTTCTTTCGCTCTTTCGAGCATCTGTTCTGAAGGATCGCACAGCGTGAAACGGACGTCGTCTCTTTCCTCAAGCACCCTGCTGCAAAGAGTTCCGGTTCCGCAGCCGGTATCAAGCCAGCTTATGTCCTTAAGGCCAATCGCCCTTACAAGGTCCATGATCTGATTGTGATACTCGCGGTAATACGGGAGCGTGTTAATTATGTTTGCGTCGTAAACGTTTGAATTATAAGCGGATCTGTTGTCGATCATGATTCAGATGAAGCCTTTCCCTTTGAAAGCTTGTAAAGCTCTTCAGCCGCAAGCCTGGTCTTTGCAACGATGTCTCCCTCTTTCGGGAAACAGAAATACAGGCAGTCGTTTGTACCGATCGAAACGATGTCGCCTATCTCGTACCAGAAGTAATCCGAGTTGACGCTGTAGGATGCGCCCGGCGACTGCTCATAGTGAAGCTTGCCGTCACAGCCGTCCAGGATGAAACCGTCAACGGTGTGGCGCAGCCTTCCTGTGCCTACCATGTAAAGGGCCTTGGGATCCTTTAAGATCGCAATGTCACAGGGAACGTCAAGCGAATAAGTCTTGTTCTCTATTTCCTCTTTGATCTGCTCTCTTTCCCACGCAAACCAGTCGGGAATGTGTGTGAACTTCGGCTCGACGTTGACGCCTTTAAGCCACCCCAAAGTATCAAGTTCGTATGTCGCGCCGCATTCATTGCACTTGAGCGTGATGCCCTTTCCCTCGGTCTTTCCTTCGGTCATGCAGTGAGGGCATTTATAGAGGATCCTGTTGAGACCGTCCGCCCTGAACGACTCGTCGATCTCTATCTTGTTGTCCTGCTGCCACCTGAAATAGTCCAGCGTGAACTCTTTGTCGAGCACTTCGTCTATTTCCCTGACCTTTGTGTTTGCAAGCTCTTCGGGCGTGAAAAGACACTTCATCTGACATGAGACTTTTACGTCGCGCTTCTGAAGATTGTTGTACAGAGGGTCTCTTGCGAATGCACCGAAAGTGGTGATCATGACGACAGGGTGCTTGAGTTTTTTGAGGAGAACGCCGAGTCTTCTCGGGATCCTCGTGCCCGTTCCGTCAAGGGAATAGCCTGCTTCAGGGTACATCAAGACGCTTGCCTTGTTCTCTCTTAAAGCGTGATCCATGTCGGAAATGAGCGTGAGGTCAGATACGAATTTACGAGTCGGGATGCAGCCCAGAGATCTCATCAGACCTTCTTTTCCGACGAGCGCGTCAGACGTGCAGACGATGCTGAACGGGCGGCCTTTGAGGACATCGAAAGCTATCGCGAGATCGGTGAAACTGCAGTGGTTCATTAAGATCATCCAGGGGCCGTCACCGGCTTTTTCCATGTTGATCTTTTCGCATGTAAACGAGGTCTTCTTGAGCTCGCCTCCGAGCAGGATCCTTGCAATCCCCGCAAGCATTTTGGACGGTTTCTTGGGCTTCTTATGTTCCCATGAAGGGAGCGCCATTGCCTCTTCGTAACTGATGGTCTTAGTCTTGATCTTCATGACTAGCAGTTCCCCGTGTAAACGTATTTCAGCTTCTCTCTTGCGATGTCCGCCAACATATATATCTTACCGATATCCGTAGGTTTTTTGTCACTCATCTCATGGCGCGGGAAGAATCTCGAGATGTGGTAAGGTATCTCATCTGAAATCCCTGCGATCCAATCTGTCAGTTCGCGCATCTCTTCTTCGGTGTCGTTCATGCCCGGAACGATGAGCGTCGTTAGCTCGACGTGGCAGTCTTTCACCGCCCTTTCGATGAAGGCTTTCGTCATGTTCAGATCGCCGCCCAATACCTCTCTGTAAGTCTTTTCAGAGAAGCTCTTCAGGTCAATGTTCATCGCATCTATGTAAGGAATTATCTCTTCCAGCACTTCAAGTTCAGCGGTGCCGTTCGTGACGAGAACGTTCTTCATCCCCATCGCCTTAACGAGCTTTGCGCTGTCCCTGATGAACTCGTAGCAGATCAGAGGTTCATTGTATGTGAATGCGACTCCGATGTTGCCCCTGACCTTATATGCATTTGCGACTTCCGCGAGTTTTTCTGGAATAATCTTTTCATCGAATTCGCTGCCGTCAGACCTTGAGATCTCATGGTTCTGGCAGAACGGGCA